>CAMFLN010000001.1 GCA_945957305.1 uncultured Planctomycetaceae bacterium
GAGCCACGTCGACACCTTCGACTACAAACCGGAATTGCTGCGGCTGCACGGCAAATCGCTGGTTTCCGACGAACGCCCCGACGTCTTTTTCGGTCAGGTCGGTTTGCTGCGAGCCCCTGATTGGAAATTCCGCCAGCACGGCCAAAGCGGGCTGTGGGTCAGCGAACTATTTCCGCACCTCGCCACCGTGGCGGATGAGTTGACCGTCATTCACTCGATGTTCGCCGAAACGTCCAACCATACGCCAGCCATGTTCCAGCAGAACACCGGCTTTCGGCTGAATGGTTTTCCCGTGCTGGGAAGTTGGCTCTCGTACGGCTTGGGCTGCGAGATCGACAACTTGCCGGCGTTTGTCGTGATTCCTGACGCGCGCGAATTCCCGGCCGGCGGCTCGATCAACTGGACCAACGGATTTTTGCCGGCGCGACATCAGGGAGTGGTCATGCGTGCCGCGGGCAATCCGATCGACGACTTGTTCCCCGCGACGTCGATCCCCCCGGACGCCGAAGTCGCCACGCGCAACCTGCTCGGCACGATGAATGCGCGGCATCTCGCCGAGCACCAAGGCGCCGATCCCCTGGCGGCGCGCTTGCAAGCATATGAAATGGCGGCGCGAATGCAGTTGGCTGTGCCCGAGGTTGCCGCGCTCGACCAGGAAACCGCGACCACGCAGGAAATGTACGGACTCTCTGGGAACGAGACGCGCGATTTCGGTCGCGCTTGCCTGATGGCGCGACGACTGCTGGAACGGGGCGTGCGGTTCGTGCAGCTTTTTTCCGGAGGAACGTTTGGCAGCCCGCGCCGCAACTGGGATGGGCATGAGGACATGGTCAAAAACCACGGTCAGGAGGCGCTGCGCATCGATCAACCGGTCGCCGCGCTACTGCGCGACCTGCGGCAACGCGGCATGCTGGACGATACGCTGGTGCTATTCACCACCGAGTTCGGTCGCACTCCTTTTACGCAATCGGCGGCCGATACGGTGGGCAAGGGACGCGACCACAACCAATACGGCTTTACCGTCTGGATGGCCGGGGCAGGCCTAAGGCACGGAATGACCTACGGTGCGACCGACGACGTGGGCTATCGGGCTGTGGATCAGCGCGTTCACTGGCACGATTTCCACGCCACGGTGCTGCATCTGCTGGGAATCGATCACGAGCGGCTGACCTACTACCACAACGGAATTCGCCGCCGTCTGACCAACGTACATGGGCAGGTCGTCCACGAACTTCTGGCGTGATTTTCCCTTCAAATATTGTGCGTGGCCCAACGAACAACAGTTAGCCGCCAGGTTCCTTGCGGCCGGCGGCGCGCTTACATCCGTTAACTATGTCCCGTAGGGCTTCCCCAGCGACCCTAGCGCGTTGAGCAATTCCTGGATTGCCTGAATTTGCTCAAAGTATGTGACGTCGTCGGGGACGCCGCTCCGCTCCTCCATCTCGGCGCTCACCGGGCTCTTGCCGGTCGTTTCGACAATGTCGAAATAGAGTGTCCAAGCATATTTGGCCGCGATTCTTGTCAATTTATCCCGCTGCTCGGCCGGCGCCGACTGATCGCGGGCTTCGGCCACTAAGTCACGCAGGATATTCGCACAATGTGCTTGCCGGATTCCTGACTCCATTTCTTTCCCTCCTAATTTGCTCAATGGCGCCGGCATAACTCGACGTCCGCCCTTTGCGAATTCGATGCCAATCTCTTCCGACGGTCGCGAAAATAGGCACGCGAAATGCACTAAAGTGATCGCCGTGTTTACCCGTCAAAGCGGCAGTCGCCGCTCAGAAATATCAGCGGAGTTACTTACATGCAACCTGCGAGCAAAGCACGCCCCATTATTCCCACGATTGTTGTGCGCGAAAGGGGCACCACAGCGCGACAGCAAGACTTGGCCGAACTTGATCGGATCGCACAGTGGATGGACTCGGCGTTTGAAATTCCCGGCGTCGGGATCCGCTTTGGTTTCGATTCCCTGCTCGGCTTGCTGCCTGGTCTCGGCGACGCCCTGACGTCACTCGTTTCTCTCTACATTATCGGCATGGCCAGCCGCCACGGCGTACCGCGGGTAACCCTGATGAGAATGGGCTTGAATGTCATCGTTGACGGGCTGCTCGGCTCCGTCCCCTTGCTCGGGGACGTGTTCGACGTCTTTTGGAAATCCAACAAATGGAATGTCGCGCTGCTGCAACGGCATCTCGCCGAACACCCGCGGGTTCGTCGAAGGGCCACAGCCGCCGACTGGCTCTTTGTCTTGGGTTTGATCTCGCTGTTGGCACTGGCTGTCGCCGGCGGGATCACATGCACGGTCCTGGCATGGCGAGGAATTGCGCAGCTGCTGAGTTAAGAAGTGTCAGCGGAACAGGTTTTTCTCCTAGATTCGCGTGATGTCGGCTGCAGAGCTTGGTCTCGCAGCGACCACGCGGCCGATCTGGAAATGGCCAGCGAACGCGCTGCCAGTCCGGTCGTATGACGGGAAATTGGCCGGCACAGCGTTTGCTATTGGTGATTCAGCCGTGGGCTCGCCAGACTCCTTTTCGCGTGAATCTTCATGAAGTCGTTCATTGGCCCAACTTTTCGGGCTGTCCTCGTCACTCTCGTCATCACGGTCACTGTGCGCTGCGTTGTGGCACAAGCGGCGGCGGCCGGCAGCCCCTCGAAAGCGCATGCGCTGGTCGAGCAACGCGCGAAGATTGCGGAAGAAATCGCATCTCTCGACGCCGGGTCAAAGGAGGCCGATACGGACGAGGGGGGGGCCACCAAAGACCAGCGTCAGGATCGAATCGCGGAATTGCGGGCGCTCGACGCCATCTACGCCCAACACCAGGTGCGCTTGCAGGAACGTGATCAGCTTGAGGAGAAGAAGAAGGAAGTTGAGCGGGCGATCGACGCGCTCGATAAGTTTGCGCCGGACGAACCGAAACCGTATTCGTTCCTGTTATACGATTCGTTGAAGGACCAGCTGGCCGTTGAAGTGGAAAAGGCGAAAACTCTTGACGCCGACGTCAAATCGGCTCACAAGCAGTTAGCCGCGGCGCATAAATCCTTGGATGATTCAGCGTCGGAACAAAAATCCCCTCCTACGGCCGACCATGGTGAACCACTTGCCGACTTGCACGGCAATCTGCAGGTTCAGTATCAACATGCATTGGTGGCGCTGCGTGAGACGGAAGTCGAAGTCAACGACTTGCGCGCAGCAATCTGCGAGGCGCGCCAGAAGGAGCTTTCGCAAAAGCTCAAAGTCATCGAAAAGGACGTCGCCTTTTCGGCCGCGGATCGCGATAAGCAACTCGAAGCGGTCGCAGAAGCGTCGGAGCGCCTGAAGGCGCAGCGGCGCGAAGTTGAATCACAATTGCAACAGGTCACGTCCAGCGAATCGGCCGCCCCCGAAAAGCTAGCGAATGCCCGTGCGGGCCAAGCTGAGCAGCGGTCTGCGGTGGCTGCCTGGCAGGCGGCGGCCGACGCCTACGAGTCGCAACTCGTGATTTTGGACGAGCGGATCGAATGGCAGTCGCGTGTGCGGCGCCTGTGGCGGCGTCGTTACGAGATCGCAGCCAAGCAAGCGGACGCCGCACGTATCAACGCCTGGCGCGACGACCTGACGGAATTTCGCGACGACCTGGGCACTAACATCAGCTCGATCGAATCGCGCCGCAGCGCCGTGCTGGCTACGCCCCCGCAAGCCGGCGCTGCCGCTGCCAATACCACTCCCCCGCCTCCGGCCGAGAAAGAGGGAGAGGAGACACCGGAGCAGGGGCCACGGCTACAGGAAAAAAGCTCGCGACAGTTTGCCGAATTCTGCGTGGCCAGCATCGCCGAAGCTCATGGCATCGAGCGCTTGATTGCGCGCTTTGACGAAGAGCTCGCCGCCCAATTGCCAGAAACCACGGAACCTTGGCTAGGCGTGCCAGCGGTCGATAGGTTACTGGGATACAAGATCGTGGGGGACGACGAGCATTCCGTCAAATTTGGCACACTGGTCGTGCTGTTGTTCTACGTGGTCGCAGGAGTCTTCGTTGCTTGGGCTGTCAGCCGCGTCTTTCGCATGCTGATCTTGCGCCATTTTCGCTTGCATCGCGGCAAAGCCGACGCCATTCATTCGATTTTGTTCTACTCCCTCTGCATCCTGTTCGGCGTCCTGGCCTTTCGCATGCTCGACATCCCGCTGGCGGCCTTCGCGTTCCTGGGGGGCGCCGCGGCCATTGCGGTTGGCTTTGGCAGCCAGGACATCATGAACAATTTCATGAGCGGCATCATCCTGCTGGCCGAGCAACCGATTCGCGTCGGCGATATCGTGACGCTCGGCAAAGTCTCGGGCGTCGTTTTGCATATCGGTTTGCGCAGTACGCGGCTGCAAACCGAGGCCAACCACGAAGTGATCGTCCCCAACAAGACGCTGCTCGACGAGCAGATTACCAACTTCACGCTGACCGATAACATCGTGCAAGTGTCGGCCGTGATCACGCTGGATCGCGAGACCAAAATCGCCGAAGCCAAAGATAACATCTTGAAGGTCGTGTTTGCCCATCCGGTCGTCGTCAAATCGATGCAACCGCTGGTGCTGGTCAAGGAAATTGACAACTACTGGTTGACCTTCGAAGTACGCTTCTGGATTCAATACAACAATTTCCAGCAATCGGCGGTCGTCCAAAGCCAGATTATGGAAATTGTCGGCGATCTCTACAGACCGCTCACGGACGAAGAGAAAGCGGCCAAGGCCGCGAGCGCAACGGGAAATGCGCCTTCCGCCGAATCTTCCCCGGAGGGGGATGTTCCGCTGGAGCCGGAAGCGGACCTGCAACCGGCGAGTGCGAACGCGAGCAATGATAGTGAGCCCCCACTGCTGCAAAGCGCCCAAGCCAAATATCTGTCGCGCAAACTGATTCGCAAAATCGCGCAGCATCCGCACTAGGACAAACCGACCCACGCTTCCTTCGCTTTTGCCGCCCGGCTCTTACTGGGGTGTCGCTGGAAGAGAGTACGCGGCTTGGATCAATTCGGCAATTTCGCGGCGACTGTCCCCTGGCCCCAAGTCCCCCTTCGTTTCGACATCTGCAATTGAGTCGGCGAGCGACTCGTCCTTGACCGCCCCGCGAATCCATTGCGAGTAATCGCCCCGTTGGCGATGGAATGTCCATGTTTCGTCGTCAACGCCGGTGGCAATTTGCACGAACAGCGACAGGTTTTGCGCTCGCAGATTAAGCCGTCCCCCGACGCCGCGGAAATAGAAACTCCGGTCGTCCCCCAAGTCCCCCTCGGCATATTTGTGATGATGCCGGCGGCGCTGCTGGTGCGGTTCGTCAGGGCGGAAAACCACGACTGCCTGGTCGACCTGCCAGAGCACCGCTTCGTTCGGCGAGATCGTCGCTGGAAGCTGCGGCGCCGCGCGATCCACCGCCTGGCAAAAGCTGCGGATCGCCTCTGGACCTTCGGCGCCCACAGCGATCACGACGGAAATCGTGTCGAGCACTACACGGCGCACCGCAGGCGGCTCGACCGTGACCAGTAACAACCCCTCGGGCTGTTGCGTCAGGGCAAGCGCAACAGTGTCGTGCGCGGCAGGCAGCACATGATGCGCTTCGTCGACCACCAGCCAATGCGGGCGGCCGGAGTTGGCCCGCAAGTGCTGCAAATGTGTGAGCAATTTCGTGAACTCGGCAGGCCGATCGAGGGCCGGCACATCGCTGAGGTTGACGATGGCACTTTTGTCGGAAGTCTGTAGCAGGTGAACGACCTCCTCGATGTTCGGTGGCTGTTTGCCGGTACCAAAGCGAATCGCCTGCTCGCTGCCCGGGTAGTCCCCCTCGGGCGCGACGATGCAAAACTGAAACGCGTCTTCCTGCAATCGTTCGACAAATGTGGCGGCCAAGGTCGATTTGCCGCTCCCTGAGCGCCCGCAGATGAGCACATTGGCCCGATTCGAACGGATTTCGACCGGCGTTCCCTCCTCCAAGGCTCCCAGCCGCAGATGATGCCGCACCAGCGTGTTGTCCAAGCTGGCCAGGTCGTCGCTCACCAGGCGATCGATCAGCTCGATGACCCCACCGCCGTGGTCCCCGGCCGTTATGAGATCAGCGCGCTCTTTGAGACTCGGCAGCGCGTTGGCCACAGCGACGGACGCTTCGCAAGTCTCCAAAAAAGCGTGGTCGTTTTCGGCATCTCCCACGCCCACGCAGTTGTGCGGCGAGATGCCCAATTCCGCCAACGCGGCACGCAGGCCACTGGCTTTGTTCAAACCCGAGGGGAGGATCATGACCGCCCCTTTGTTGAAGATGACCTGCAATTCGAGCCCCAGCTCACGAATCGCGGCCAGGACCGTGTCTTCGTGCGGTTGCCAGGTGGCGATGATCGTGTGTCCCACCGAGATGGGCGCCACACCTCGCGCGCGGAGCATTGCTAAGAGTTGTACATCCGGCGGATCGCACAGCAGCTTGATAGCGCGCGTTTTGGGCCAGTACAACAGGCCGCCGTTTTCGGCCACGACCCCGTCGAATAATTCGTCGAGGTCAGGCAATACGGTGCGCAAATCTTCCAACTCGCGCCCGGTTACCAACAGCAACTTTCGGCCGGAGGCGCGCAGCCGCTGAAATGCCTGTCGAGTCGCCTCATCGACGCGACCATCGTGGGCGATCGTCCCGTCGTAATCACAGGCCAGAACGAAATATCGCACGTACCTTCACCCCTCAGAGATGCGATCGGATTCGGATACGGTTACTGGGCGGCACTCGAGGTCGCGGCGACCACCGAGAGATTCGACTGCTCGACGGGCTCCGGGTACCACATCTTCAAACCGCCAAAGTAGGCGTTCTGATTTCCGCCGCGCCGGCACCCTTCCGGCAACTCCTCTAGATGCTTTGCATTACCGCCGCCGAGGACGACGTAGTCGGCGAGAAATGCCGCCTTAAGGGTCACGGCTGCTTCACTGACCGCGCGGGACCAGCATTTTTTGCCGTGGAGTTCGAAGCCCTTGCGACTGAGGTAATGCTCGAACGTTTCGCCGCCGCAAAATTTGAGATGCCCCAGGGCCAGCGGTGCGAAGTAGCCGTCTCCGACGTAAACGCTCCCCATGCTCGTCCCCAGCCCCAGGTACAGCATGCGGCCTCCGTCATAGCTGCCCAAGGCTTGCATGCAGGCGTCATTCATGATCCGGGTAGGGACGCCAAAGGCCTCGGCAAAGTCGAAGTCGACCCACCCTTCCCCAAGGTTGTACGGCTCGCTCGCCGGACGGCCGTGGTGCACCAGCCCGGGAAATCCGAGCGAAACACGATCGAATACGGCGCCGTTCAACAGTTTGTCGATTTCCGCCAGCATCGACCGTGGGGTCAATGACTTGCCGGAGGGAAATTTCAACTTATTCGCAGCTCCGGTGGTCCACATTTTCACATTTGTCCCACCGATATCAATGACCAGAACGTTCGTCACGAGAGTCCCCCGCGCTATTGAGATGTCTGCGCAAAGACAAGAGATCGCTTTGTGCGCCGCGCAACGCACTGGAATGACCCATGCGAACGCCGTGCCAGAATCCCGCGCAGCCGCTGCCCGCGGAACCCAGGTTCCCAACCGTTCTGGCATGGTTTCTGCAATTCGTATCGGTTAACAGGAACAACAGGAGGCGGTTAGATGTTAAACGGCTTAATAATTTCACTGGCGTGCGGCCTGCGCCTGATAGCTGGCGCCCCGTCCGTCGAAGCGGCCCAAGTCGCCAAGACGTACACCTACGCCGGCCCCTGGAAAACCACTAACCGTAAGCTCGACGGCAAAATGACCTGTGTCATTACTCCGGTCTGGAACCAACGCTGGCAAGGCCGGTTCTACGGTACGTGGCAAGGTGTGGATTTCGACTACTCGGTCAACTTCCAGGGACCGCCCGACGATTTGCGCGGCACCGCAACGATCGATGGCGCACTTTATGATTGGCGCGGTCGCATTAATGGGCAGCGATTCCGCGCTAACTTTACCGGATCGCGGTATGAAGGCTCGTTCGACTTGCAAAGAGTCTCGGCGCCAGCCGTAGCGGACGAAATGCGACCACCTGCGGCAGCGGCTGCCCAGGGGAAACTGGCTCGGTAACGAACGCCTTGGTGATGGCACGGTCTTTGCGGAAGCTTTTTGACCAAGGCCTACTCGTGATTACGCCACTTAAAAAAATCCGCCAACAGACATTGCAGGAGAAGTGATGAGTACGAACAAGAACGTGGCCGCCACTCGTGAAGAATTGATCAACGCCTTGAATGATGACCTGTCACGCGAGTATCAGGCAATCATCGCGTATGTGAATTACAGCCAAGTCCTCAAAGGGGCGGCTTATATGAACATCGCCAAGGAGCTGGAGAAGCACGCGGGCGAGGAGCTGGCTCACGCTTTGAAGATCGCCAAGCAGATTGACTATCTAGGGGGTATGCCCACGGTGAAGCCCAAGGAAGTCAAAACCTCCGAAAAAGCCGAAGACATGCTGCGTTTTGATCTTGATAACGAACTCCAAACGATCGCCCACTATCGCAACCGCGTGCGCCAGGCCGAAGCGGCCGGCGAATTCGCCTTATGCGAAGTGATTCGCGAGATTTTGGTCGAAGAACAAGAGCACGCTCTCGACCTCGCGACGGCATTGGGAATCGACGTTCCTGTTCCGCCCGAGGTTTGAGCGCGAGTCCGCCCGCGGGCAAGAAGGGGAAAGAGCAATTACTTGCCGCCGGTGACTTTGGCGAAAAGCGTCGGCAAGAATGTCGCCAGGTGCGACATTTCTTGCGAGCAATGCACCAACAGCGCGCTGGCATCGGCGGCGGTCGGACGCATCACACGCTTCACGGCTTCGACGGCCAATTTGCCGACGAGGCCGCCGCGCCGGGCCGACGCATGGGGTCCGCCGATCCAGAAGCGTGAGCGCATCTCTGACCCGCCCGCGACCGGTGTCACGTAGTGCAACAAGTAGCCGATGTCGAATGGCAACGAGGCAAAGCCCACCCGGGCGCAAACGGCCGTGGCCTGCGCATCGCGGAGCGGATGCTCGTCCAGCCCGAGCTCGTGCGGAGCCAGGAAGCGAATGTGATAGCTTCCCAGCGAGCTGCCGATGTATTCGTCGACGTGCGAAGTTCGTCCCACGTACCGTGCGCGGCCTTGCGAATCAGCGGGAGGCTTGCCGACCCAGGCGGCATACACATGCGCGCGCGGATGCCACAGCTTGTATCGCTGCGGTTCGTCACTGTGCCAGCCGAACCACCAATCGATCATCGCAGGAGTCACCTGCGGCATGAACGTGTGGATGGCGATATGCAACGCACCCCCTTTCGCGAAGCAAAAGCCGTTTTCCACGCCGCGTTCCGGCGATTGCAGCGCGGCCGGCGCATCGGCCAGTGCAGGGAGCAGCGGTGCGGCGATCGGTCCGTGCGCCACGGCTTCGCGCGCGTGATCCGGTAGTGGTGCAACCTGCGGATTCCAGAACTCGGAGTACGGCTTGTCCGCCAGGTCCCCCGGCCTGATTCCTAAATAGCGTGGCGTCGCTGTCACGGGCGTTATGGCCTCCCCATCCAACTATGAAATCGTTCGGCGGGGTCGTACATCGCGCGGACGCGGTCGAGTCGCGCCAGATGATTGTCCGTGACAAAGCGGGCTGGCCGTTGCCCAAGGTTTTCGTCTGCCAATTGGCAGCCCGTCGCCCAATACTCCATTTCCCGCATTCGCGCCACCGGCCAATGGACGAACTGCGCGTCGTCCCGGGCATGCTTCCAGACGGAATACAGGGCCAGGTAGATCTTATCCTCCATCGAATAAGCCATGTCTGGCCGCTCAGGAGGTGGCGCCCAATTCATCCACAACATATGGGATGGCGGCGGCGGCAACGTCTCGACAATCCGTCGCAAGCCTGGCAACAAGTCATCGATCGACGCGCTGGTCCACATGTTATCGACCGCGTATCGATAGCCGTCGGGATAATGCTGTCCCACGCCGTAATACAAAGGCGTCAGACCCGAGGGGACAAAAGGGAGCGCAATCCGCGCCCTGCGCCGCAGCGCGCTCTGATTCATAAAGGCCAGCCAGCGCCACGCCTCGCCGTACGAGCTGGCAAAGACAGGTGCGATAACAGTCATGCCCGGCCCGCGCACCCCCGGCGTATGCCGCGACAGCAGCATTTGCAATTCGATGCCCCCGGGGACTTCAGGGCCGATGGCGTGCAGCCAGCGAAAGACGTCCTCGAAAGCATCGGCCGCGAAGGTTTGCGCAGCAAAGCCGATCACCTTCGGTCGGTCATAGACGCGCAGATGAAAGCGCACCACGACGCCGAAGAATCCTGGACCTGCGCCGCGCGCCGCCCAGTACAGCTCGGCGTTTTCGTGAGCACTGGCGTGCACGATTTCACCGTCGGCGGTTACGACGTCGACCGCTTCGACACTCATGCATGCCGGACCGAGCACGCGGCTGTGCCAGCCATATCCCCCTTGCAGCAGGTAGCCGCCCACAGCTACGCCGCGGCAGTGCCCCGCCGGAAAAAACAGCTTTTCGCGGGCGAGCATTGCAGCCAACTGGTGCCCGGCCCGACCCGGGCCTGTCGTGGCTTTCCTCGCGCGCCGATCGATGCGGACCTCGTCGAGTCGCGAGACGTCCAACAGCAAGCCACCGTCGCGGACGTGATTTCCCGACCAGCTGTGGCCACCCGAGCGGACGCCGACTTTGATCCCTGCACGGCCGGCCCAACGGACGGCGGATAATACATCGTTGGCGTCGTTGGCTTGCACGATCACCTCGGGAAACCGCGGCGGCAAACGTTGATTCCACATCGTGGCGGCACGCGCTGCTTCATAGCCGCTATCCCCACGACGAAATACCCGCCCCGCGATGCCAAGACTGCTATCCATCTCCACTCACCTTCCCGCTCACAGCGCTGCACTCAAGGTCCGATCGTCAAGAGCATCGTCGATCCGTGACCGCGCGGCAACGGGGGTGCGTTCGCGATCCATGCACTCGGGCCGGGACATCGGCCGGCTAAAGCGCGCGATCCATAGGTAAAACGAGTCCTATTGGGTAGGATTTCGCTCATCCATCCGCAGCAGCAAGGAAAGGAATTGCATGTCCACGGAGCCGATTCTCAAAGCAGCCGACGAGGGCGAGGCCGTCGCCGTGGTCGGGGACGTCTATCGCTTTTTAGCTACGGGGGACGAGACCAATGGTCGGTACGCCACGTTCGACGCCGTGGTATACCCCGGCGGTGGTCCGCCGCCGCACACCCACAGCCGCGAGAACGAATCTTTTTATGTGCTGGATGGGGAAGTGGTCTTTTACATCGGCGCCGAGCGACAAGTCGCTGGCGCCGGCACATTCGCCAGTATTCCGCCAGGATGCGTACACGCGTTCAAGAACGAGAGCGATCAACCCGCGCGAATGCTGATTTCTGTCGCGCCGGCCGGGCTGGAAAAGATGTTTCTCGAAATCGGCCGTCCCATCGCTCGCGACGCCATTCCTGGGCCGCCGACGACCGAGGAAATTGCCAAACTTTTGGCCACAGCGCCGCGGTACGGCGTGACGATCGAAGCGCGCCATTAACCAAAGAAGCGCCGCGGAGCTTCATCCGACGTCGCGGGAAGCAGTGCAACGACTATCCCGCGTGCGTCTCGTGATACCCGCCCCCCGCTTCGCCGCCGAGCGGCAGGACGATCGGACGGGCGGGAATGCCCATGACTTGGGCATAATCGTTCAGGTCACGAATGACCACCGATCCCGGCGCCACGTAGCTCCACATCCCTAAGCGAACGTTGGGCGTGACGACGGAGCCTTCTCCGAGCCGCGCCCCTTGCCCCACCTTGACGAATCCAGCCAATTGAACGCCCGCGCTGATATGCGCGTAGTCATCGATCAGGCAATCATGGGTGATGCTCGCCTTGGGGCCCACGAAGACATGAGCACCAATTCTCGCACCTGGCTGAATCACGGCGCCGTCGAGAACGACCGCGCCTTCTTCGACGTGAGAGTAGCGATCGAGGATCGCCTTGGGGTGAAACACAGAAATCCAGGGTAGCCTCAGTTGCGCGGCCACGGCCTGCCGCTGGCGAGGATCATCAATTGCCAAGACGGCCCGCTGACCGTCTTCTCCGGCTTGCGTGAGGGGACCGACGACGGTCACGCCCGCAATTTTTTGGCCCCACAGCGATTGGTCGTCGTCATACACCTTGACGACGTCCATGTGAGATAAGCGCGCTGCAGCAATGATTTCGGCAGCTTGCTTGGCGCCGACGACAACAATCGGGCACATGCCGCATCTCCCCAACTGACTTTCCGCACCTGGAAGTCTTCCGCACCGCGCCTGTGCCGAAGTCGTCCGCGCAATGATCCAGGTCCACCGTAGGGGTAACCAACAGGACTAGCCATATGCCTTAAGGTCAGGTGACGGATGTACATGACATGGGGCATTGCTACTAGGGTCTGAACCTCCCCGGCCGCGAATGTCTATACTTGGTAAGGATTAATACCCACGGCTGGCCGTCCTCGCGGTGAGGCGCGGCGAGTTCATTGTGTGGTTGCTGCTGGAATTTCGGCGTGAAAGCTAAATCTGGCAATGTATTGATGGCGGTGCTGCTGGCGGTTTTGGCCTCGCCCAGCCGCGCTGAGACGCCCCCGACCGTCTACATCAAGGCGGGGCGTTTATTCGACGGTACCGCCGATGAGTACCGCCGCAATGTGGTGGTCGTGATCGCCGGCGAACGAATCAAGGAAGTCGTTTCGGCCGATGCAGTAAAGATCCCTCCGGACGCCCAGGTCATTGACTTGTCGCAAGCGACTGTCCTGCCCGGGCTCATCGATTGCCATACGCACTTGGGCGGTCGGGCGGATCGTTTCGACGAGATCTACAAGTTCAAGGACACGCCGCATCACAGCGCCTTTGCCGCAGTGAAAAATGCGCGGACGACGCTCGAGGCCGGTTTCACCACGGTGCGGGACGTCGGTTCACGGCCGTTCCTGGCGGTCGATCTGCGCGACGCGATCAACGACGGCTTTCTGCCCGGTCCGCGCGTCGTGGCCAGCGGGCCGGGGATTTCAATGACCGGCGGACATGGCGACTTGAATCGTTACGCGCCGCAGGTACACGTATCGACTTTTCCCGTGGAGCGTGATTTCAAGATTGCCGACGGGCCGGACCAGGTGCGGCAAGTGACGCGCGCCCAGATCAAGCACGGCGTCGATGTGATCAAAGTGCATGCTTCGGGCGGTGTGATGTCGCGTGGCGATGCCCCAGGCGCCCCCCAATTTACGGTGCACGAACTGCGCGCCGCTGTCGAAGAGGCTCACGCCGCGGGGCGCAAAGTGGCCGCGCACGCCCACGGCGCGCAGGGCATCAAGAACGCCGTGGTAGCAGGCGTCGATTCCATCGAGCATGGCAGTTTGATCGACGACGAAGGCATTCAACTCATGCTCAAGCACGGCACTTGGCTCGTCGCAGACATCTACAACGACGATTACTTGTTGGGCAAGGCCATCGAGTTCAAGCTGTCGCAGGAATCGATCGACAAGGAACGGATGATCGGCCAAACGCAACGCGACAATTTCGCGCGATGTGTAAAGGCGGGCGTGAAGATTGCTTTCGGCACCGATGCCGGGGTCTATCCCCACGGCGACAACGGCAAGCAATTCTTCTACATGGTCAAATACGGCCAGACGCCGGCCCAGGCGATTCGCTCGGCAACTGCAAACGCGGCGGAGCTGATCGGCCGACCAAACGACGTCGGACGCCTTGCCCCGGGCCTGTACGCCGATGTCATTGCTGTCGCAGGAGACCCGCTCGCCGATGTGCGCGTGCTGGAAAAAGTCGGCTTTGTGATGAAAGGGGGAGCCGTCGTCAAGAATGAACTGGCCGCACCCTCGGGCCGGGTGCCGCCGACTGCGGAAGCACGTTGATCGATCACCACCGCGCTGTTGGCGCTGGTCAAACGTGTACAATGCGCGATATTCCCAAGCGCCCTGTTTGGCGCCGTCGCTCGGCATCGATTTCGACAATTTCCCGGAGGGATTGTATGAACGCCCGTCGCATCGTCTTCGTCGTGGCCACGTCCTGTCTCTTCGTGGGGGCCGCGCAGGCCGCCGATTGGCCCCAGTGGCGGGGGCCAGAGCGCAATGGAATCTCGCCAGAGACCGGCCTTTTGAAAGAGTGGCCTGCCGCAGGACCGAAATTGTTGTGGCAGGCGGAGGGAATCGGCGACGGCTACTCGACTCCCGCGGTCGTCGGGGGACGCATGTACTTGATTAGCAATCAGGGCATGGAAAACGAATACCTCCAGGCCCTGGATGTCGCGGATGGCAAGGAAGTGTGGCGGACGCGCATCGGCAATGTCGGCCCCAACAAGGGACCGCAGTACCCGGGTTCACGTTCTACGCCGACGATCGATGGCAAGTTGATCTTTGCCCTGGGCTCGGACGGTGATCTCACTTGTCTCGACACCGCCGACGGCAAAATCCGTTGGCAGAAGAATCTGCGTACCGACTTTGGCGGTCAGCCCGGTCAATGGGCCTACTCGGAATCGCCGCTGGTCGACGGCGATACGCTGGTTTGCACCCCGGGTGGAGCCGACGCAACGATCCTCGCGCTCGACAAGAAGACGGGCAACGGCATTTGGAAATGCGCCTTGCCCGAGGCCGACCAAGCCGCTTATGCGTCGCCGATCGTCGTCAATGCGGCTGGTGTCAAGCAATATGTGCAGTTTCTGCAAAAGGGTTTAGTGGGTGTCGACGCGGCCACGGGCAACTTCTTGTGGCGCTATACCAAAACCGCGGAAGGAAGCCCGGCGAATATTCCCACGCCCATCGCGCAGGGAGACCTGGTCTATAGCTCTGCCGGGCGCAGCGGCGGCGGGCTGGTAAAAATCAAGAACGAAGGAACCTCCGTCACAGCCGAGCAAGTATATTTTCAGCAGAAGCTTCCCACGAGCATCGGCGGAGCCGTCAATCTCGACGGTGTTCTCTACGGGACGACGGGACAAGGCCTCGTCTGTGCCGACTTTGCCACGGGAGAACCGCGGTGGCAGGAGCGGGGCGTAGGACCGGGAGCGGTGTGCTACGCCGACGGTCGGCTTTATATCCACACCGAGGACGACGCCGTGGTGCTCGTCGAACCAGCGGCCGAGGAATTTCGGGAGAGAGGACGCTTCACGCTTCCGCAACAGCCGGAGAGGGGGCGCTCCAAAGCTTGGGCCTATCCTGTCGTGGCCAACGGCCGGCTGTACATCCGCGACCTGGGAAGCCTGTGGTGTTATGATGTGAAGGCTCCTTGAGTCCGCCCGACGATGCCTCCCGGTAATGCCTTACCGCCTAAGCTTCCCCGCCTGACAAGCGTTCGATCATGCCGCATTCTCAGCCTGCCCGCCGACGCCTGCATGCCGGCCATCCGTGGTCACGGCGTGGCGTCTTGCAGGTGGGCTATTCCAGCATGTTATCCGTGGCCTTGGCGCCACTGCTGGCTGCGCGAGCGCGCAGCACGCCGCACGCTCTGCGCGGCACTGTCGCCGGTGTACCGCGGGCCAAGAGCGTGCTGTTTATTTTTCTCACGGGCGGGCCTAGCCACATCGACACGTTCGACATGAAACCGGAGGCGCCGGCGGAGGTGCGCGGACCTTTCGCGCCCATCGCGACCAACGTGCCGGGCATTTCGTTCTGCGAACATCTACCGCTCATCGCGCGGCACGCCAGCAAACTGGCCGTGGTGCGCACGATGCATTGCAATCCGGCGCTGGGCGCCCACGAGACCGGCACGCATGCGATGCTTACCGGCAACAACGATCTGCCGCCAGGCTCGAGCTTATATGCCTCGCGGCACGATTGGCCGTGCTATGCAGCGGGGCTCGACTTCGTGCGTCCCGGCTCGGCCAATGCCCCCAGCGGTGTGATGCTGCCTACGCACATGAATTTTTCCGGAGCTCCCTATTGCGGACAAAACGCGGGGATGCTCGGTGCGAAACATGACCCCTGGCAATTGCGGCGGGATCCGAACGATTCCAAGTACAACGGGGATGACAGCCTGATCATGCCCGAGGGGCTTACGGTCTCCCGCCTCGACGATCGCCGGGCGTTGCTTGACGAAATTGATCGCCAGCGCGCGGGGCTGGCTGCGCACCCCGCGGTGCAACAGTTCGACGGGCAGCGGCGTGCCGCGTGCGATACCCTCACCGCAGGGACGCTCGCCAAAGCATTTTCGCTGGCCGACGAGCCGGCCGAATTGCGCGAGCGTTACGGTCGGCATATTTTTGGACAGTCGCTGCTCTTGGCGCGGCGTGTGTTGCAGGCCGGCGTGCCGATCGTGCAGGCCAACATGGGATACGCCGGGCAGTGGGACACGCACTCGAACAATTTTCGCGGGTTAAAGGACAGCTTGTTGCCTCCCTTGGACAAAGCATTTGCCGCGCTGCTGGAGGACATGCAGTCGCTGGGAATGCTCGACGAGACACTGGTCATTCTCACCGGCGAATTCGGCCGCACGCCGAAAATTGGTGGCAACGTCGGCTCGCCCACGTTCTCGCCTGACGGTCGCGATCATTGGACACAGTGCTTCAGCGCCCTGTTTGCCGGCTGCGGCGTGCAAGGGGGCCAGACGATTGGCAAGTCGGATAAAACCGCGGCGGCTCCACTCTCGAAGGCCTATAACCCCTGCGACATGGGTGCGACGGTCTACCATTCGTTGGGCGTTGACACGACGACCGAGATCCACGACCAACTCGGCCGCCCCTTGCGCTTGAATGTCGGCCAGCCCATCCTGCCGGTCTTTACGGGCGAAGAAGCGTGAAGCAGTGGGCAGACGGCGGCAGGCAGTGGGCGGTGAAGACGACGAAAGCACGGTGCGTTAACGGGCCGCCCAGTAGTCGAAGACCACGACCTTTTCGCGCCGGTCTTTGACAATCTTTACGTAATCCTGATGGGCCGGGTGGACCAGGTAGGCGTCGCGCGCTTTTTCGTCGGCGAAGCTGACGACGAACACGTGCGTCAGCCCCTCGGATTTTCCTTCCGGGCTGACATTTGTCCCATGTTCGAAACCGACGATGCCGTCGATCTTTTTGGGCAGTCCGGCGAAGGCGTCGATCACTTCCTGCACTTGCCCGGGCGGCAAATCGTCTTTGAACTTGTAGAGCACAATGTGCCGCAAGACCTGCGTGGGCTTGTCAGCGGCAATTGTTTCGAGACGCGACATGGCCAGAGCTCCGCAGGAGATCGAAAATGCCAATAGTAGAACGGTGCGCATGGGTTATCCTCCATAAGATAGAAGAGTCGAAGGTGATGTGCTTCCGAGGGTCTCTGTGCCGCGTCAGGTTATAGTTTTAAGAACCACTCTGCCTCTCGGGGAGTGGGCAGGGTGATTCCTGCAAGGAATTCTGCCGGAGGTTGTTTTATGCCCGAGACATTTCGCGTTGGTATCATCGGTCGCACAGGGCGTGGCGATTATGGGCATGGCATCGATACCGTCTGGTCTGATGTTCCGGGTGTCGAAGTGGTGGCAGTGGCCGATGACGATCGCGCCGGGTTGGCCAAAGCTGCCGCGCGTCTGCAGGGGACGCGCGCCTTTGCCGACTACCGCGCGATGCTCGACGAGATGAAGCCCGACATCGTGGCGATCGCGCCGCGGTGGGTCGATCAGCATCGCGATATGATCGTGGCCGCCGCCGAACGGGGCATCCACATCTACATGGAAAAGCCGTTCTGCCGTTCGCTGGCCGAGGCCGACGAGTGCGTAGCGGCCTGCGAGCGCACCCATACGCGACTGGCCATTGCTCATCAAACTCGCTACAGCCCCCAGATCGAGGTCGTGCGGCAAATGATTGCCGCCGGTCGTATCGGTCGCCTGCTCGAACTGCGCGGCCGTGGCAAAGAAGATCAACGCGGCGGCGGCGAAGACCTGTTTGTCCTCGGCTCGCACATCATGAATCTGATTTGCACTTTCGGCGGCACGACGCAGTGGTGTTTTGGGCGCGTCTTGTCCGCAGGTCACCCCGTCGGAGCGGACGACGTGCGCGAGGGGCCCGAGGGCTTGGGGCCTTTGGCGGGCGATGCGGTGCATGCCGTCTATGGCCTGCCGGACGGCGTGACCGCCACGTTTGACTCAGTGCGCGGCGCAGGGCAAGGGGCACGCTTTGCGCTGTTGGTTTGCGGTTCGGCCGGGCTGATTGAAATTCAAACCGGATCCCTCCCCAGCGTGAAGTATCTGGACGACCCAGCCTGGTCGCCCGGCCGCAGCGGCAAAGTGTGGCAGAACGTGTCGAGCGCCGGGATCGGCCAGGACGAGCCATTGGCCGACACCAGCGCGCACGCGGGCAACAAGGCTGCGGTGCTCGACCTGCTGGCCGCGATTCGCGAAGATCGCGACACGCTCTGCAACCAGTATGACGCTCGGTGGACCATCGAGATGATCATGGGGGTGTTCGAATCGCATTGCCAGCAGCGCCCCGTGAAATTGCCGCTGGCAAATCGGCAGAATCTTTTGGCGGCGCTCAAGCGTTAACGCGTGCCGCATTCAGCATCGCGACGCGGGACGACTGCTCGCGGCTCCCCCTTGGAGATACGGGCTGATCCAGGTCTAATCGGTGCCACGACATAGTTGGGCGCCGTGCCCGTTCCGTAGGACAGGATAATACCGTGACCGTACGCACTCGCTTTGCTCCCAGCCCGACCGGATATCTGCACATTGGCGGCGTCCGCACGGCGCTGTTCAATTGGCTTTTCACACGCCACCACGGCGGACAGTTCCTGCTGCGGATCGACGACACCGACCAGCAGCGCAATGTCGATGCGGCTCTCGCCCCGATTCTGCACGGCTTCGAGTGGCTCGGTATTGACTGGGACGAAGGACCAGGCAAAGGAGGTCCGCATGGGCCGTACTATCAATCGCAGCGACTGTCGCATTATCAAGCTGCGGCCGATCGCCTGGTCGCCTCCGGGCATGCGTATCACGATTACGCCCGGCCCGAGGAGATCGCTACGGAACGAGAAGCGGCGGAGCGCGAGAAGCGGCCGTTTCTATATAGCCGGCGTTGGATGGCCGAATCGGCCAACGACCGCGTACGTTTCGAAAACGAGGGACGCTCGGCCGTGGTGCGCTTGAAGATGCCGCGCGAAGGGACGCTGGTCATCGACGATCAAATTCGCGGCCAGGTCGAGTTCGAGTGGGCGCGTGAGCAGGACCATGTCATTCAGCGTGCTGACGGCACATGCTTGTACCACCTGGCGAGCGTCGTCGACGATCACGATTTTGAAATCACGCACGTCATTCGCGCCGAGGAACATCTGTCGAACACGCCGCGACAGATTTTTATTCTCGAATCATTGGGCTATCCTCGGCCGGTCTACGCGCACTTGCCGTACGTGGCCGAACCCGGCAGCAAGACAAAGCTCAGCAAGCGCAAACTCGACAAGTACCTGAAGAACCGCGATTTTGCGCAGATCTACGAGCATGGCCGGGCGATTGCCACGGCCCTGGGTTTGGCCCCGGCGGCGGATACGTTCAATCCAGTGATCGTCGACTTCTACGAGCAGGTCGGTTATCTGCCCGACGCGATCGTGAATTACCTCGTTTTGCTTGGTTGGTCGCTGGACGAGCGCACCGAGTTCTTCACGCGGCAGCAGATGATCGAGAGCTTTTCGCTGGGGCGTGTCAATAAGGCGCCGGCGAGCTTCGATCCCAAGAAGCTGTGGTCCTTCCAGGATCATTACATGCAGCAACTGCCGATCGACCAGAAGCTCGACATGATGCTCCCTTACCTGGAGCGAGCCGGCGTTGTCAGCACCCCCGCAAGCGACGACGTGCGCGAGCGGTTACGGCAAGTGATCCAGGCCGCGGGGGACCGCTTGAAGGTGGCCGGGGATATTCTGGACTTCGCAGATTTTTTCGTGCCCGACGAGCAACTGCGGTACGACGAAGCAGCGTTCGAAAAGCAACTGCGCGATCCCGAGAGCGCGGCGAGGCTGGCTCGCTTTCGTGATCGCTTGTCGACAGCTGCTGCGTTTGACCCTGCCGCGCTCGAACAACTGCTGCAGGCCTTTGTCGCGGATGAACAGATCGGGGTCGGCAAAATCATTCACGCCATCCGTGTTGCTGTCACAGGCAAGGCCGTCGGCTTTGGATTGTTCGAAACGCTGGCGCTCCTCGGCCGCGGAACCTCGGTCGCGCGGATTGACCGCGCCTTGGCCCGGCGCGAAGCGCAGGCCAACTAGCGCTGCGCGATCCGCACGCCGCGGGTGTATTTGTGACAATTGACGCAGCCCATCGTCAGTTGCAGATAGGCGAGCGCCGCGCCGTCGAGGTTCTTGTCGAGCGCCGCCTTGGTTAGCTTGGCAGCCGTCCGCTGGAAGTCGGCGCTATGCTCGCGGTACTCGGGCGTCTGATAGACGCGCCAATTCTCGTCTTGCGCCAGCAGGCCCATGGCTTGCGAGTGCTTGGCGATCTCGTCGAAGTCTTCGAGCGCAATTCCCTCGAGCACCTTTTGCGCATGCGTTAACTTCAATTGCATGAACGCGGCCACGTTGTCGGGTTTCGGGCCTTGATCGGCCGGAGCGGCTTTGTCCGGCTTGGCTTGCTTGCCGGGCGCCTGCTGTACCCAGGCTCGCGTGGTCGCCCACTCGCCGGCGGCCAAGACAACACCTGAAACCATGACGAGAATCCAATATTTGCGCATGGAAGATCCCTTCTCAGTGATCGGCTTGCTTCGCTTCGTTGAATACAGCCGGCTGTTCATCCTGTCGGCTCTTTCGTGGCACAACCTCCAACCGGTTCGTAACAGATTTCACGCCGTGCACGCTGGCGGCAATTTGCTGTGCCATTTGTTTGACGTGGTACGAGTTGGCCTGGCCTAGCAGGGTCGCCTGCTCTGCCACGGTCACACAACGCACGCGTCGCAGCTCCGGATAGGGGCTCGCCCGCAGTCTTCGTTCGACCTCTTGAGCAAGTGCGGTGCCGACGGCGGAAGTCGCGGGCAATTCGACTGCCGAGCCGGCGCCGCTGTCACTAGTTTCTGGCCTCATTAAGCCCTCCCTTTGATTCATTTCTCGTTCACTCCCTTTATTTAGCGCCGCACCTTATGTGCCTTTGCCAACGCATTTTGGGGGATATGAGGATCATGACGCCGCAACTAATACAGCAATCAGCTGTTCGGGGAGTAGGCGAAATTGGAACGCCGATCATCGAGCGGTTGCCCACATCGCTTATTGTGCTGTCGCAGTGCGGTGCCGCTCATGATTCGGCGAAGTAGGCCGCACAATTGTGCTGATGTGTCACGCAAAAACCTCTCATAGGCAGTTTTGGGGGCGAGTTGTATACTAAAGTTCCTTGAAAGGGGGGCGGCGGGGAACTTTCCCTTGATCGCCGTCTTGGAGCGTTCCCACTCACAGGAGCGAGGAGAAATCGTGAGCACTTCCAGCGAGAAGCCAAAATCCGCGGAACCCGAGCATGCCCCACAGGGTGATCCCGCCGCGCAGCGCCAGCAGGTCAAGGTGGATGACTCGCACATCAATGCGTCTTATGCGAACTTCTGCCGGGTTACTGGCACCCCCGAAGAACTGATCATCGATTTCGGGCTCAATCCGCAGCCGTTTGGCATTCCGCCGGACCCGGTGATCGTCACGCAGCGGATCGTGACCAATTACTACACGGCCAAGCGCATGCTGCACGCCTTGCAATTGACGGTGCAGCGTCACGAAGCAACGTTTGGCGTTTTGGAAACCGATGTGCAGAAGCGCGTGATGCCCAGTGCCCGCGCCCCGCAGGCCCCGCGCACTTAACGATTCGCCGGCTCGTGCGTCGCTAGCATTGCTGGCGTCGACGCCGCGCGAAAACTCGTTCTCACTACGCATAACGGCACGTCCACGCAGGACGTGCCGTTTGCATTGGTCGAGCCGCCTTGACCTGAACGGACAAAGGGCGTAACGTCCTCCACTCTTCTGGGGCGTCGGGCCGCGGCGCTATTGTTTTGCGTCGCGGCGAGCCCCAGTGTCCTTGAGGGAACGTGTCATGGATGTCACGAAGGCCGCGGCGTGGTTGTTGGGTTTTGCGTCCTTGATCTCTGCCGGTTGTTGCTGCAACCAGCCGGGTGGATGGGGTGGCTCAACCTTTGGCGCGCCCGGCATGGCGGCTTCTCCGCCCGCCTATCCGGCGCCGGTTTACGGTGCGGCCCCGGCCGGAGCCCCGCCGGTGGCGGCAACGCCCATGGTGCCCCCCACAACGGCCACGATCCCGGCGACGACGGCCACGATTCCGGCTTCGACCACGACTTTGCGGTAAGTGCAGGTCCCAATCGGTCGAACTCATTGCGGCGACTTGTTTGCCGCGGGAAGACGCTGCGCGGCGCACTACGCACTAAGTCAGCATGCGCGCTCTTACCGGTCCTTCGCGACGTTGAACCGTCACTTGCCCGCAGCCCGAACGTAGATCGGATTCGTGAGAATCCAGGCTGTCTCTTATACACATCTCCGAGCCCACG
>CAMFLN010000002.1 GCA_945957305.1 uncultured Planctomycetaceae bacterium
CACGAAGTCTTCCCGCGCCCGCATGGCAGGATCAGTCGCCGGCTTGATCTCTACAGCTTCGCCCCCAGCAAAGGGCGTCAAATGGGCCGCATCGGCCAGGCGTGCGGCTTGCGAGTTCAAGAACTCCGCCGCGACGGCGCACTCTTGTTCGCTGGGGACTCGCGACAAGATCTGCTCGAAGGCGGCCTGGATGAACCAGGTCGCGCTATCCCCCTGCGCGCCCGCCTCGCGCCATAAGTCAGCCGCCAAACGACGCGACTGTGCAAGCGCCAAGGGGCTATTCGCCAGCGCCAGTGCCTGTTGCGGAACGACGCTCTCACTGCGGCGGTAACATTCGCTCACGCTGGCGGCGTCGAACAGCTTCAAGAAAGTCATCTGCTTTTCGGCCGCGTGCTGGAAGTACAAGCTGCGCCGCGTGACGGACAGCCCCTTGCCATGTTCCAAGTCCGGTCCGCCGACGGTCAAATCCAATTGGCCCGAGACCCGCAGGACGCTGTCGCGGACTGTTTCCGCCTCCATGCGCCGCACGTTGGCGCGCCACAACAGTCGGTTGTCAGGATCAACGCTACGGCGTGGATCATCAGCCGTGCCGGTCGAGCACATACGGTAGGCTTGCGAAGTAACCATCAGCCGATGCAGCGACTTCATGCTCCAACCGCGGTCCATGAATTCGACTGCCAGCCAATCCAGCAATTCGGCGTTAACCGGTTTAGCTCCATTGACCCCCAAATTGAAAACCGTGGGCACCAGTGGTTCGCCAAAATGACGCAGCCAAATGTGGTTCACTGCCACGCGCGCCGTGAGCGGGTTGTTCCGCTGCGCGATCCAGCGGGCCAGCGCCAAGCGGCGTCCCGAACTGACGGCCGGGTAGATCTTTTCCAGCGGAGGGTAATCCACGCGTTTTTCCACTTCGGCGCGCGTCGCCTCGAGTTGCTGCTTGGAGGCAGCCAACGCATCTTCGGCCTTCTTCCTTTCGGCCTTGGCTTTATCATCGGCCGCATCGGCGGATGGTTGCGCTGCCAGCTTGCCTTCGGCCACGAGTACCGCCTCTTCGGCCGCGCACAGGCTCGCCGCGTTCGCGGCCGCGATAGCCTGGGCCGTGCGAATGTTGGCGTCAGCCGCCGCTGGCGTTGCATAGCGGGCGTTATCGGCCGCGATGCGCGCCTCGAGGCTCGCCGCTTCGGCCTGGGCGGTTGCCAGGTGCTTTTCGGCCAAGGCTGTCGCGGTGGTTTCGCTGTTGACTGCCGCCTCGGCCGCGCGATGGGTCTCGACGGCTGCCGCCAAGGCCGCCACGGCGACTTCTCCGTCCGCGTCCACTGGGGCCGACGTGCGAGCCAATTGCTCGCGCGCCGCGTTTAGTTTGGCCTGAGCTTCGGTTAGCGCCGTGCGTGCTTTCTCGACCGCCGATTGCGCCTTGGATCTGAGATCTTCGCGAACGTAAGACTTTAACCCCGGATTGTACGCGGCGGCCGGCAGCGATACGGGTTGTATCTTCACCGGACTGCCGAAGATCGCGGGAATCGCTGGCGCGAGCGGCTGATCCTCCTTTGGCTGACTCTCTTGACCGCGAACGAACAAGAACGTCTTGCGTTCTTGGTGCGCGTCGTAAACGCGCGCAATGCCGTCCTGTTCGATATTCGGTTCAGACGGCAGCCGATCGATGCGTACCTCGTACGGCTCAAAGAACGCCCGCAAGCTGTAATACTCGGTTTGCAGGAGGGGGTCATACATGTGGTCATGACAACGGGCGCAATTGAATGTCATGCCCAGGAAGGCTTTGCCCAGGTGCTCGACCGTGTTGTCGAGCCACACGTTGCGGTTGAACTTGTACCAATTGCGCGCGAGGTATCCCGTGGCGCGCAAAGTTTGCGCGTCGTCTGGGGCAAGCTCGTCTCCGGCCACCATGTCGACGATCATACGATCGTAGCCCCGGTCGGCATTGATCGATTCCACGATCCAATCGCGCCAGTGCCAGATGTGCTGCTGACTGTCGCGGACCTCCTTGCCGTAACCCGCCCAATCGCTGTAGCGCCAAACGTCCATCCAGTGCCGGCCCCAGCGCTCGCCGTACTGCGGACGTGCTAGTAGCTGCTCGACGGTTCGCTCGTAGGCGTCCGGCGAATCGTCGGCGAGAAAGGCGTGCAGCTCTTCGCGCGTCGGTGGCAGACCGATCAGGTCAAGATAGACGCGCCGCAGCAGCACGTTTTTGTCGGCCGTGATATTTGCAGCTACGCCCGCCGCTTCGCGCCGCTGGGCGAGAAAGGCATCGATGGGGTTTGTCGCTGTGGCCGCTTGACCGGTGGTGGGCACATCGGGGCGCTGGGGAGCTTGGAACGCCCAATGCTTGCGGGGGTCCTCGGGCAGGGGCTCGCCGACGGGACTCTCTGCGCCGCGATCGATCCACCGCCTTACCAAGTCGATCTCGGCAGCGCCAAGCGGCTCCGCTTCGGCGGGCATGCGATTCTCGGTGCGAGTGATTGCCTGATACAGCAGGCTATCCGCACTCTTTCCCGCGACAAGCGCTGGTCCGCTGTCCCCTCCTTGCCGGATCATGTCGCCTGTATCCAGTCGCAGCCCCGCCTCCTGGCGGAGCGCGCCATGACACATCAAGCAGTGCCGCGCGAGCAGTGGTTTGACGTCGCGCGCGTAATCAACTCCGTCGTCCGCAGCGAGGCACACTTCGGCGCACAGCAAGAACGCTAGCGCCAAGATTTTGGGCAGTGTGGTATGCATCGAGGCGAGGCTCGCCGGGAGGAAAACCAAACGAAATTGGACCAACGCGGTAGTCGTCGGAGAGTTCTTCACGAGGCGGGAATGCGGGCCGCTAGCTTCGCAGTCGGCGACTGCACCGCAGCGCTCTCTGCTCAGAATCAGTTTGTACCAGAAGCGCCGGGGCAAGTCACCAATCTGTGATGCAGATTAACCCCATTCCACGGTTCGTAGAGCACTCGAGGGTAAGTACTTAGAACGCGGGGCCGGGGACGGTCGGCGCTTCTTCAAGTCCTGCTGGACGGCCGGCTCCATGGGGACCACGCGACCCTCGCGGCGGCGGTAATTCGCGGCGACGACTTTAGCCCTGCGACCGCTACAACCGATACAGCAGATACAACCCGCAAAGTTTCGCGCGCTGCCGGCCCCTCCAGAGAGATGCCGGAGCGCCAGCACGCCGTGGGATACCAGCGTCGTCGGGGGGGAAATGATTCGTCACATTTTAAGCCTGGCCGCTGTCCTGGTCGCCAGCCAGTGCCTGGGCGGCGAAACGCCGGCGCCTGTCAAGCAGGCGTCGAAGCCGTACGTCCATCGCTCATTGGTCGCCGCGGCGCAGCGTCGCCAAACCGGTGGGCGTTTGGACATGGCGGCGTTCCAGGAGCCCGAGAAGGGAGCGGCGAAGGAAAATCTAGAGCCGCCGAGCGGCGCCGAGGCGGATCCGTTCGCCGACCCAAGCCCTCCGGAGGAGATGCCCGGCGACAAGCCGTCCGCGCCTCCGGAACCCCCGGCCGAGGAAGGGCCAGCGACGCGGCCCCCTGATGACTTGTTCACAGCGCCGCCAGAGAGCGAGCCAGCTGCCGCAGCGCCGTCGGAACCCGACATGCCGTTTGTGGAACCGCCCGAGCAAGCTCCGACGCGCCAGCGCGCCGCGCCGCGCGGGAAGACGCCCATGGCTCCGCCTCCGGCGGCGCCGACTCGCCCCAGTCCTTCGCGCCAGGCGCCGCCTCGCTCGACACCGAAATCGGCGCCTCCCAGGGAGCTCGAACCCGCTCTGCAACCCGAACCGGAATACCTGCCGTCGGAAAACGGCGAGGGGGAACCGCTCTACGACGAGGGCTTTGTCGACGGCGAATTTGCCGATGACTGCATGTCGTGCGCTCAAGCCGCCGGGTGCTGCAGCCTGTGGGACAGCTATTGCCCGCCCCCCTTGTACTGTCGTGTGCCGCGCGGATCGTGGGCCAACATCGACTACCTGGCATGGTTCAGCCGCGGAGCCTCATTGCCGGCCCTGGTGACCACGGGCTCGCAAGGCGGAGCGATGAACGACCCCAACCTGAAAGTGTTGTATGGCGACAACCGGGTCGACAACGGCATTCGTTCCGGCGGGCGTTTGAACATCGGCACCTGCTTCAACGATGCCCAGACCTTTGGCGTTGGCGGCACGTTAATCGCCTTGCAGAACATGGCGTCGAATTTCAACATCGTGTCGGATGGTTCGCCAATCGTGGCCCGCCCGTTTTTCAGTACTGCGACGCAGGCGCCGGATTCCTTCGTTGTCGCCCAGACGGGCATTGATGCCGGCGGTGTGCGCGTGCGCACGACCAACAGCTTTATTGCCGCGGACACCTATTTCCGCCGCGCCCTGGCATTTGGACCGCGGCGGCGATTCGACCTGATCGCCGGCTGGCAATTCCTGGAACTCGACGACTCGATCGGCATCAGTGACCGCGCCGTTTCGACCGATCCGAACAGCTCGATCCCGCTCGGCACCACACTGATCGGCTTCGATGGCTTCCGCGCCGCCAATAAATTCAACGGTGGTCTGATCGGAATCGAAACCGAACGCCGCGGGGGCGTCTGGTCCTTGACCACTTCCAGCAAAGTGGGGTTGGGAAATATGCACCAGACCGCGATCATCAACGGCTACAGCAGCACCACCGTTCCCGGCGAAACTCCGTCGTATTTTGCGGGCGGATTACTGGCCCAGCCAAGCAACATCGGCCGCTACGATCGAAACGTGTTTACTGCCATACCGCAATTTGCCGCGAACCTTGGATTGCAAGTGACGCCGAAGATGCGCGTGACGTTCGGCTATTCGCTGATCTACATCGGCCACGTCGCGCAGGCGGCGCGGCAGATCGACACCGTCGTCGATCCCTCGCAAATCGGTGGCGGCCCAGTCGGCACCGCACCGACGTTTTCGTGGCAGCAGAACAGTTACTGGCTGCAGGGTATGAACCTGGGGCTCAATTTCCGCTACTAACCGCGTAAAAGTCGGCTAGCTTAACCGCGATAGACGACCGTGACATCGCCGCAGCGATCGAAGCGGACAATCACGCGGTATCCGCAGCACCAGTTGTAAGTCACCACGCCGCGCCCCAGCAGCCCGCAATGGCTGTCCACCACAGGGCATCCCTCGCAGCAGGCCGGCAGGCAAACCGGTACTTCCACGGGGCAGCAGGTGGCGGGATTTACAACCTTGAGTACGGTTTTGATCGGCGGCTGGCAATTACCGCAGCAGCTCCGTCCGCAAGAGCGGTCGATGTAGCGAATACACGGCTCGGGGCAACACTGCGGCGCGGCCGGAGCACAGCAACTCGGGTCCGCGGCGGCAGCGGCCGACGCGGCACGCAGACGAGTCAACGCGGCCGAGGCGCGCGGAGCGCTCGCCAATTGCAGCGCGGCGACAGCCATCACGCCGACGAACAACAATCGCGGCATAATTCGGTAATTGGCATATCTCATAATTGCAATCTCCTTCATCTCGATTCATGGCGGCGAACAGCTGTGCCGCGCGGCTGATTCTTGCCCAATGGAAACTTAACGCGCTGTCGATTGTGGACTCGGCAGCGCAACCTGTTAGGTAAGATCCTGAGTAAAGATCGCATATGAGTGAGAGCCTGCAAGCCCCCTTCCCCCCAGCCGGAGTAAAACCACTACATGGCGGAGCCGCCATAACCGGAGTTCCGGAGCGCAATCGAGCAGCCGGAAAGGTGTCGCGGCGAACGTAACGCCTCGCGGGAAATCGATCGGAGAACAGGACTTAGGTGCCGGCCAGGTAGAGGTCGATCGTCGACAGAACGAATTTGCCATAGGTCCGGATACGACGTAGGTTTTGGCTGGCGGGCAGGGGCATTCGCCAGGCCGCCGCACTTCTGCATAGTTTTTCAACGCGATGAGAATCCAGGCTCCCTTCGTCACTCCGGGGTGGGTAGCAAGCTGCGGCGTGTAACGAATCGCCGGCCCAGGCGCGTCAAACCCTGTCCGTTTCACCAATTGCACTTGATCGACACCATGCCGCCAGAAACAACCCTCGCCGAATTGGGCCGCGAACAGCTCTCGCAATGGTTCGACGAACTTCGTGGCATCGACGACGACTTTGCCCAGTTTGTCGCGCAACAGTTGGACCAACTGCAGGCCCTGGCCCGCGCGGTTGACGAGCGCGAGCACGAGCTCTCCGTGCAGGCCGAGCGGGTCGATCGCCAACTCGAGGCACTGGCCGAGTCGCAACAGCGATTGGACCGGGCCAGTGCAGCCGCGGAAAAGTGGACCAACATGCTGCCCGAGATGACATCCCCAGCACCGGCCAGCATCCCGCAAGAATTGGTCGATCTGCTGGGCGAAATGCGACAGCTCCAAAAACAAATCGGCGAAGATTTTTCGCTCGTCAAGTCGGACGCCATGGCGATGGCCAATTCGGCCGTTGCGGATTTTGCCCAGGCTCGCGCCGAATTGCTGACCATGAGCGCAGACTTGCAGCAAGTGCGGACGTCGCTCGCAGAAGCTGCCGCAACCGTGGCGGCCATGCCGGCGCGCATGGTTTCCGTCGCACCGGTGGCAGCGCCTAACCCCGTTGCCCCGGCTATTGCGTCGAACGAGAGGCCCACCGCGGATGCTCCCCTGGAGCAATCGGGCGGCTGGCAGGAAGAGCTGGCGAGTTTACGGCGCGGATTATCGCAAGCGGAAAATCGCGGTGACAAACCAGCGGTGCGTGCTCAACCTGCCGCGCCAGGTACGCTCAATGGCGACGACTCCTCCCTAAGTTCCCTCATGGAACAGTTCCAAAGCCTGCAAAGTGAGTTGCACGCGCGGCGTGAAGTGCAGCCACCAAAATTGCCCGTGAAATAATCATAAGTGCCGAGATCGCCCCGCGTTCAATCGCTGCAGCACAACAGGAGAGTTAAGCGGTGCAAGCAAATCTAGGTTCTACGGTAGTAGAGATCGCGTCCCCCCGCCCCCGCCAGCGAAACTCGCTCGCTGCTGGAACGCTGGCTGGCGCGCACGACGATCCGATCGAACAGTTGGGGCACCTCGACGATACCGTGTTCGCGGCGATTGCCGGTCGCCCGGACGCGATCAATGGCTTGAAGTCGCTGTGGCCCGAGGCGAAAGCGTTGCTCGGCCCGACGTTGATTGCTGAATCGCGCGATCAGTACGTCCGTCACGCCCTGCGTGTCTGGCGTGAATCGCTGCGCGGCGGTGAGTTGCGCGACGCAGCTTCCGCACAAGCCGCCCTGGACGTCGTGTCGTTATTGTTCGACGAGTGACAGCATCTCGCGAAAACGGCGAAACAGGTAATGGCTGTCATGCGGCCCCGACGAAGCCTCGGGGTGGTATTGCACGCTAAAGGCGGGCAATTCGCGATGGCGCACGCCTTCGATCGTGTTGTCGTTCAGGCTGCGGTGCGTGATTTCCAGGCAACTGGGCAACGACGCTTCGTCAACGGCAAAGCCGTGATTCTGCGCCGTGATCTCGACCGTGCCGGCCTCGAGGTTCATGACCGGCTGATTCGCGCCGCGATGTCCGAACTTCATCTTGAACGTGCGCGCGCCGCACGCCAACGACAGCAGCTGGTGCCCCAGGCAGATGCCGAAGACTGGCACTTTTCCCAGCAGGCCGCGAATCGTCTCGATCGCGTATTCTAGTGGCTCGGGATCGCCCGGCCCGTTCGACAGAAACACTCCGTCAGGGCGTTGCTCTAGAACTTGCTGCGCTGTGAAGGTGCCGGGTAAGACGGTGACGCGGCATCCCTGGTCGTGGAGATGCCGCGCGATGTTCCATTTCATCCCGTAGTCGAGCGCCACGACGTGCGGCTGGTCTGCTGGCATTGCCGCCGGCGATTCGTCGAGGTTGGTCCATGGGCTCAGCTTCTCGGTCCAAACTTTCGCTTCCGCGGGCACGACTTCACGCACCAGGTCGCGTCCCACCAGCCCGCGGCTGCCACGCGCCTTAGCCACCAGGCTGGCGTCGTCCAGATCGATGGTCGACAGAACCCCCTTCAAGGCTCCCTGGCTGCGAATATGCCGGACTAGCGAGCGGGTATCAATATCGGCAATGCCCATGATCCCGGCGGCTTCCAGGTACTCGTGCAGACCGCCGTGAGCACGAAAATTGCTGATCCTGCGGCTGAGTTGCCGCACGACAAAGCCAGACAAGTGCGGACGGCCGCTCTCGACGTCTTCGGCATTGACGCCGTAATTGCCGATCTCGGTGTACGTCATCGTGACGATCTGACCGCGATAACTGGGATCGGTGATGATCTCCTGATAGCCCGACATCGACGTGTTGAAGCAGACTTCACCGTCGACCTCGCCCGTGGCGCCGAACGAAGTGCCGGTATAAACAGTGCCGTCTTCCAATGCGAGTTTTGCGATGGGAGGGGTATTCATCCGGCGGTGTCACCTTGAACACATGTAAAGAAATAGCGGTTGTAGCGATGCACGGCAGAGACATTCGTCGCGCGCCGCTCGTCATCTCCTGCAACTTGCCCGTCATCCCCTGCAGCTTGCTCGTGCGGAGTGGACTCGGCTAAAGTCCGAGCACCGGTTCTCCCGATACGTGCGTAATGGCTGTGGGTCTCCGGAGTCGTTGGCGCAAGCCGGCGATATTCGGACAGCCTTACAAGAGGGTCCTTGCCCCGGCGAGCAAGGGCCCTCTATTTTTTTTGCGCGCAGCTCGACACAGAAATTCTTCACACCTGTTGCGAGCCACTGCTCAGATTGAGCCGCCGCGTATCGACAATGATTATAGGCGCATTCGCCCGGCGCGCGTAGTCGCCGAAAACATTACGATCTGGGCAGAACGTTCCCGGCAGTAGCTAACCGGAAACCGGTTTGGGGGTTCGTTCTTTGACGTCAGGGCGTGCTTCCTGTCCTAGGCAGCGGCCGATCTGCCGCACGGCTTGTCGCAGCCGCGCTTCGTTTTCGACCAGAGCCATGCGCAAAAAGCCCTCGCCCGCAGGCCCGAAGCCAGAACCGGGGCTGGCCGCCACGTCCCCTTCTTCGAGCAACTTCATGGCGAAGCTGAGCGTATCCATGCGTGCCCGCCAGTAGTCGGGAATCTTGGCCCAGACGAACATGCCGGCCCGCGGCGGGGTGATGTCCCAACCGATTCGGCGCAGGCCCTCGACGAGCACATCGCGGCGATGCTGATAAATCGCGGCCTGCGCTTCGACCGCAGCCTCGGTGTGCCGTAGGGCGACGATCGCCGCGACCTGAATCGCCTGGAACATGCCGTAATCGTAGTAAGCCTTGATCGTTCCCAGGGCCCGCACCATTTCCGAATTGCCAGCGCAGAATCCGATGCGCCAGCCGGCCATGTTGTAGCCCTTGCTCATCGTAGTGAACTCGACGCCCACGTCCGCAGCACCGGGCGCAGCCAAAAAGCTGGGGGGCTGATAGCCGTCAAAGGCCACGTCCACATAGGCAGCGTCGCTGATCACCATAAAGCCATAACGCCGGGCGAGTTTCACCACTTCGACGAAAAACTCCGGCTCGACCGTCACGCTCGATGGATTGTGCGGATAGTTGATGATCAACAGCTTTGGACGCGGATGCAGATGCTGGCAGGTGAAGGCAACGTTCGACAGGAAACGCTCGCAGTCGGCCACCTCGAGCGAGATTACGTTGCCCGAAGCTAGGGTCACCGCATGCGCGTGTGCCGGAAACGTCGGCGCAGGCACAATCGCCGTGTCACCGGGCCCCATCAGGGCCAGGCACATATGGCTGAAGCCCTCTTTCGACCCAAGGCAAACGATGATCTCCCCCTCGGGGTCGAGGCGGACGCCGTATTTCTTCAAATACTTGCTGGCCACTTCGCGGCGCAAGTTCATGATGCCCGTCGATTGGCTGTAACCGTGATTCGTAGGATCACGGGCGGCCTCGACGAGCTTTTCAATGACCATGTCGTGGGGGGGATCCGACGGATTACCCATCCCCAGATCAATCACATCGTCCCCTGCGCGCCGCTTTTTATAGAGCAGCGCGTTGATCCGCCCAAATAAGTACGGCGGCAACCGGCTCATGCGCTCGGCGAGCCGCACCTTGAATTGCGGGAAGCCGTCGTCGGCAAAAGGCGACGAGGATGATTCGTTCATCGGACAACTCGGGACGTCAAGGAGTCGGAAACGACAAGGCGGAAGTGCGGTCCAATCGCTTCCACAAGGATACCTCTTTGTTAACGGTTGGAAAACTGGCGTCTTAGGCCAGCCTTGCCGGCACAACCTGCAAACTCCAAGAGCCGTGGAGTTCGTCCCAGGTTCGGCGCTCGCGCCCGGCGGATTAATCCCCCAGCTCAGCGCTGCCTGTGCGAGTCTTCTGCGGATCGCCAGGAATTTACTTGACGACGACTGTCGTCGCACTACAATGCCGCGTGACGACATCTGTCGTTTGAATGCCGATGTGGCACGTGATGTGACAAGTGAGAAAGCGGTATGAAAAAGCCTGACTCGACGCTCACACCCACCCAGCACGAGATTCTCGAGGTCGTCTGGCAACGGCCCGCAGGGGCGACGGTGACTGAAATCTGGGAAGCGATTACACCGCATCGTCCCGTGGGGCGCACCACGATTTTGAACCTGGTCGACCGGTTGGAAAAGCGCCGCTGGCTCAAGCGGCATAAGGCCGACGACGGGTTTCGCTACATGGCTGCCATCGATCGCGAAACGACGGCACGCCTACTGACCACGGAGTTCGTGGACGGGTTTTTCGGCGGCTCGGCCAGCAACCTGGTGATGAGCCTTCTGGGGAACAAGCGGCTTTCGGCCACGGAGCTGGCCCAGCTGCGTCAGATCCTCGACACTTCGGCGGCGAAACCTGATTCGCAAGGGGAGAGGTCACCATGAGCACGGTCACCATCAGCGGCGAGATGCTCTATCTGGCAAGTATCGCCCTGGGTTCGATTGCCGTCTGCGCAGCGGGGCTGTTGGTAGGCCGGCTGCTCAGCAGGCGCGCGGCCCCGGCCCGTCACGCAGTGCTGCTGACAACCTTGGGCGTAACTGTGCTGTCCCCGTGTCTGTTGCTCGTCGCTATGCTGATGGGCTGCGGCTGGTCGCTCGACGTGCCGCGACGCTCGGAATCGACGACAAGAACGCCATCATCGCCCCGGATACCGGCCGAAACGAGAGCGGCGCAGCTTCCATCACGGCGGACCGTAGAAGCCAGATCTGCAGAGGCCGCGCGCATGTCAGACTTCGCCGCGACCAGCGGCGAAGCAAAAGAAGATGCGCGGCCACCAGCGCGCTTCGAGGTCGCCACGCCGCAGGCGGCCGTGAATTCCCGCAGCGGCGAGCAGCGCTTGAGTCGCGGCATCGTGTGGCAGGATGCGCTTGTAGTGACTGTGGGCTTGTGGGCGGTTGGTATTCTCTATGCTATTGTCCAGCTCGGCCGCGGGACTTATCTGCTCGCGCGTTTACGTCGTACCTTGGTCACGCCGTCTGACGCCCGATTGTCGCAGATGCTCGATGGCTGTCGCACCGCTGTGGGCACGCGCCGGCGGGTGGCGATCTGCGAGTCCTCTTGGGCGCCAGCCCCCCTTTCTTTCGGGCTCCTCCGCCCAGTAATTGTCATGCCGGCGGGGCTGTCGTTGCAGCTCGAGGATGAACAGCTGCGCCTGGTGCTGATTCATGAGGCGGCGCATATTGCCCGCGGCGACCATTGGGTCGCCTTGTTGGAGCGAGTGACTGTGGCCGTGCTGTGGTGGAATTATTTCTTGCGGCGTGTCAACGCAGGGCTGGCGCGAGCCCGTGAAGAGATCTGTGACGACTATGCGGCAGGAACGGCAGCGCAGCGGCGCCGATTGGCCGAAGTACTGGTCGCGATCGCCGGTTGGCAACCAGCGAATTCGCTGCGTGTCGACGCGGCGACAGCCTTACTGGATGATGCGCGGGATGACTTGGCTGGCCGTGTCTCTCGATTAGTCGACAGCACCTCGCGCGCGCTGTGCTTACGCAGGCGTTCGAAACTCGGCGTGTGCGCATTCGCCGGATTTCTGAGCGGGTTGCTGGCGCTGTCGACACTGCAGGCCGACGATCAGGGGAAAATCCCGCTCAGCCCCGAGCAACAAGCGCTACTCGCCCAACTACAAGCGCAGCACATCACGCTGCACGAGGATTCCGCGCGCGGTTCCTACAGCGCAGTTTTGAGCGGGCGCGAAGCATCAGACGAGGTCCTCGCCGAGCTTGCCGATTTCGGCAAGGTTCATTTACTCGAAGTGTTTAACGGCGATGTCACGGACGCGGGCTTGCAATCGATCGGCCGGCTCGTCGAACTGGAAACGCTGCACCTAAAAACCGGCACTTTCACAGAAAACGGGATCGCGCACTTGGCGCGATTGGAACGCCTCGCGAATTTGCAGGTCATGTCGCCGCACTTTACTGACGCTTGCCTCGCGGAGTTGGTGGCGCTCCCGAACCTGTCGCATTTGGATTTGATGGGCACCAGCTTATCGGACGCGGGTCTGCAAAGCCTGATAGGTTTTCCGGCGCTTAGCGAGTTGCGGATTAATGGCAGCCGGCGCCGCATCTCGGACGCAGGGGTGAAGTTCCTAGCGAACTTGCCGCGGCTGGCGCGATTGACCCTGGCGGGGCAGGTCGAGATTACCGACGCCGCATTGCAAGAATTGTCGCGCTCGGAATCGCTTGCCGCCCTTGAGGTCGACGGCCCGACCGTCACCGACGTAGGATTGCGTGCACTCGCCACACTGCGAAATCTAAACGAACTGCGGGTGCTTGGCACGGGCATCACGAGTGAAGGTGTCCGCGCGCTCCAGGAGGCGTCGGGCTTGACGTCCCTAGCGCTGGTCAATTGCCCGAACTTGAATGACGAGTCACTAGCCGCGGTCGGAGAGCTGACGGGATTGCACAGTCTCGCACTGTCGGGTCAGCAATTTACTGATGCCGGACTGGTTCACCTGCAGCAGCTCAAAAACCTCACGCGCATCGAGATCAAGGGCCCTCGCTTTACAGGCGCCGGGCTCGCCTCATTGGCAGTCTTGCCGATGCTGAACGATATCCAAGCGCATGGCGAGCGAATCGGAGACGAAATCTTCGCCCCCCTCAATCAGATTAAGAATTTGCGTTCGATCGACATTGGCGCCGGAGGGCCGACGAAACGCCCACGCATCACAGACGCCGGGCTGTCACGCTTGGACTCACCAAGCCTGGAGGTCGCGTCTTTTGTCGGCACCGATTTGACCGAAGCCGCATTCACGACCCTCGATGCACTTCCCAATTTGCGGAGCGCGTTTTTCCCGTGGAACCCACGATTGCAAGGGAAGACCTGGAATCGTCACCGGCGCGAAACGCAGCGACTAAGCACGCGTTTCCCTAGTCCGCAGGTCGCGCGTCTCACGCGGCCGGCGCTGAGCGATACACAAGTAGACCAGGAGAAGGCGATTGTCGCGGAATTGAAATCCCGGTTCGGCGAAAGCGCGATTCAATCCAGCGGCCACCGCATGGGCGAGTCGCGCTGCATCGTGCAACTCGACGGCCCGGAAATTGACGACAGCGTCGTCGACCAGTTGGCACGCCTGCCGCGCATCTTTCAGATCAACTTGCATCGGGCGCAGATCACGGATGCCGGCGTGGCACGCCTGGTCGAGATTCCCGGGATCGAATTTCTGCGCATCGGCAGTGACCGAATGACGAATGCCGCGATTGCTTCCTTTGCTCGCGCCGCGTCACTGAAGATGTTGGCCTTCTCCGGCGAGCAGATCAATGACGCCGGTCTGGCCGCATTACCGCTCCTGGCAAATCTTGAGATCCTCGAGCTGGATGCGCCGGATATTACCGATGCCGGGTTGGCTGTCGTTCCCCAAATGCCGCGACTGGAGAGACTTTGGATACGCCGGCCGAAGATTACGGACGCGGGAATCGAAAAACTTCGCTCCGCGGCCCACCTGAAGGACATCGACGTCAGCAGCGAACTCCTTACCGACCAGGCGCTCGCGCCGCTCCTGCGGCTGGAAAACCTCGAATCGCTCAACCTGGCCAGTAAGCAAATCACGGACGCAGGCGTAGCCCGTCTCGCGCAAGCGCAGCGTCTGCGCTCGATCATTCTGCAAAGCCCGGCAATCACGGACGCCAGCCTGCAAACGCTTGGCCGCTTGGCGCAGCTCAGAACAATTTCCTTGACCCAAGCGCAACTCACCGACGAAGGACTAAGAGGGCTAAACGGACTTGCGCAATTGCAGAACTTGACCCTCATTAAAACGCGCATTACAGGCGCCGGAATGCGTCACTTGGAGAATTGCCGAGCGCTGGAGAACCTCACACTGAGAGGTCCCGCAGTCAGTAATGCGCTCTTTACCGCGCTGGAGCGTTTCCCGAAATTGTGGGGATTGCACGTCGGCGGAGCGGAGGGAGCGGCGGAACTGGTCGCGATCACCGACGAGGGGCTCAAGCTGCTGCCCAAGTTTCTCAGTTTGCGCGTGCTGTCGATTAATTACGCACGCGTTACGGACGCCGGACTCGATCCGCTGTTGGCACTGCCGGAATTGGACAACGTTTCGTTTATTGGTTGCCCGGGCGTCACGTCGGCAGGAATTGATCGCTTGAAGCGCACGGCTCCCTCGCTCAATGCGCAGAGCTACCGGCAATAGACCGGGCTGCTCGCGCGGCGAGTGATCACCAGTGCGGCCGAAATCAGCGCAGGATCGGCGTGGTCGGTCCGGCATTCGGCTTCATGCCTGCCGGCAGCTTGCTGGCGGTCGGACCGGTGTGCGAGTTGCGTGGCACGGTCGGATCGACTTCCTCCTCGGCGCTGGCACGCTGGAACATGTTCCGCTCATTCTGCTGCGGGCTTTGCGTCGTGCCAGCCAGGAAGTTGTCGATCGTGGCGCCGTCCTGAATCTTGGCGAACTCATCGGCCATGGCGACGCGCAGCTTTTTGTCGCGCACGTCCTCGGCGATCAGGTTCTTGACTTCTTCGTACTTTACCGCCTCGGGCTTGGTGCGCCCCTCGCAGAACAGGATGACAAACTTGTCGCCGAGTTGAATGATGCCCGACAGTTCGCCGGCCCGTAGCGAAAACGCTTCCTGTTCCAGCATCGGCCGGCCGCTGAAACGTTGGATCGGCGGGACCTCGCCCTCCAGGGCGCTGCTGCCGACCTCGACGGAGTATTGCGCGGCGAGCTTGCCAAAGTGTTTGACCGCTTCGTCGATCGCCTGCTGCACCTCGGGCGAAGGCGGCGTCCAGGCTCCGCCGGCAGTACGTTCGGCTGGTCGTTTGGCTAGTTTCTCAATGGACGGGATTTTTCGTGCCGCTTCCCACACTTCCTGCGCCCGGCGTTGATGGTTCAAGACGATGGCCCGCGCACGTACACGCGGTCCGTAGTTGGCCTCGAACCCTTTGTGCAAGTCATCTTCGGTGATGACGACTTTTTCGCCGACGAGCTTGCGCAGCGCGACCTGCGGCCAGATGACTTCGTGAACGTAAACGTCCCAGCTCATGTCCTGCTCTTCTAACACGAATTTGCGCCAGGCCTCCCCATCAGGCGAGCCGTCGGGCTTGGACTTGGCGCCGAGCGACGCGGCACGCACGACCTCGGCGTCGAGGTCGGCAGGGGTGATTTGCACTTTGCGACGTTGGCACGCCTGCTCGACCAGCCGGTGGTTGATCAATCCCTTCAGACTGTCTTTGCCATGGCGCTCAATACACTCTTCGGCCAGTTCGGTCATGCTGATCGGATGGCCATTGATCGTTGCGGCAACGTTGGGATTCTTGGCACGCTTTTGCGGATCGTTGAAAACATTTTCGACAACGGTTTGCTTCTGCAATTCAGCAAAGACATCCTGCGCCGCCAAGCGCAGCTTTTTGTCGCGGATGGCTTCGACCAGCAATTGCTGCACCTGGTCCATGGGAACCGGGCGGGCCGGGATCAGGGCCTCGCATTTCATGATCACGTACTGCCCCTGCACCTGAAACACGTCCGAGATCTGGTTCTCCTTCATCGAGAAGGCGACCTTCTCGATCATTGGATCACCCAGGTGCTTGCGCACGGGCTGGATCATCCCCTTGGCGCTGGCGCTGCCGGCGTCTTCGGATTTTTCCTTGGCTATATTGCCAAACTCTTCCGGATTCTTCAGCACTTCGGCATGCAGCTCTGCGGCTTTCTTGGCGTCAGCGGTCGTGATGACACGTACCTGCACACCGGCGCCGAATTGAGTCTCATAAGCTTGCTGCAAATCTTCTTGAGTGACTTGCAACCGTGAATCGGCCAACTTGCGCAGGGCAATGGTGGGCCAAATAATATCTCGGGCGTACTGGGCGGTGGTGATGCCGCGCTCTTCCTTGAGCAAACGCAGCCATTGATCGGTCGGCATGCCAAAGCGGTCTGCCATGCGATCGATTTCGGCGTCCACTTCTTTGGTCGTGACGACGATGTTGCGCATCTTGCAATGCTCGGCGATCAGGTGCTTGTTCACCAGGCTCTCGAGCACGTCCTTGCCGTGGTGCAGCAAGCACTCCTTGGCCAGGTCGTCACGCGTGATCTGCTGATTATTGACCACCGCCATGACACGCATCTTGGTCTCGGGGGCGGGCGTTCCTTTCGCACCCGCGGCGGCGGCAGGAGGGGCTTTTGCCGCGGCGGCTCCCTTGCCTGCCGGCATTTCGGCGCCGGCCGGTTCTGGTCCCCACAGACTGCGTACAGCCACGGCGGCGCCAACGATCGCCAGCGAGCCAGCGGCCATCGCCAGCCGATTTTTCCACTTCCGGTTGGAATACAAGTGCGGCGTCTGGGCTTCCATGCCTGACATGGCCGAGTCTCCGTCATACTGTTCTGGGTCTCTCGCCGTGCGGCGAGTCATCAACGTGTGCGCGTCTGTGCGGTCAGACGGGCGGGGGAGTATAGGAAGGCAGACCGAAAAGGGTCAAGCCCGATGGTCCATCACCCCAAAACGTGAGCATCAGCTAGCAGGAAACGCTGGCACCGCGCAAGGCAAGCGGCGAGCTACGCCTGGCACAAACGCCCCCTCATGGAGACGGCGAAAACGGTTTGCGCGCGACGACCGCCTTGATATCGGCGGGCACGTTGCTGGTGATGGCATTGATGCCAAAGTCGATCAATTGCTCGGCGCGGCGCGGATCATCGACCGTCCAGACCCAGGCTTTCATCCCGCGCTCATGAATCCGATCGATGTAGGGCTTGGTGAGATGCTCGTTATTCCAGCCGACGAACGATGCCCCCAAAGCCACGATCTCGTCGAGCTGTCGCGACGTCAGCTCTTTCTCGCCCAAGGCGCCGAGCGTCATTTGCGGCGACAGACGCCGGCACTCCGCCAGGAAGTCCCAATCAAAGGCCATCACCGCGACGCGACCCAGGCAACCCTTCTCGTGCACCAGGTCCACAAAAGTCTGCGCGTCGCCGTCTTTCCGCTCGACCAGCGGTAGCGAGCCGGCAAGAATCGTATCGATCGCCTCGGCGAGCGTGGGAATCCGCGTGCCGGCGAATCGTGGAGAGAACCAACTCCCCGCGTCGAGCGTTTTCAGTTCGGCCAGCGTCTTTGACGCGAGCGGAATTTTCTCGCCCCCCCACACAGCGCGGGCATTGGTCAAGCGATCGAGCGTCTCGTCATGAAACGCCACCGGCACGCCGTCGGCCGAGTGCAGATAGTCGAGCTCGACCATGTTCACGCCCAATTGCACGGCCGAGGCGAACGCGGGCAGCGTATTCTCGGGGGCAACCCGGCTGTTGCCGCGATGGGCGATCACGGCCACGCGCTGCATCCGCACGACGCCTGCGATCTCGGTGTACGTGGTCATAGGCGCACGTTCGCGATGCTGTCTGCGTATTTGCCGCTAGCGAGAGTAGCAATCCTCGACGCTGGCAGAGAAAGGGCGCCGCGCGTGCGCCGCCGATCCAAATTACTCTTCCATCACTTCCGCTTCGCGCGCCTTGGCCATGTCGTTGGCTTTGGCTTCGAACTTCTTGGTCAATTCTTGGATCTCTTCCTTGAGCCCTTTGCAGTCGTCCTCGGACATCTGCTTGTCTTTTTCAGCCTGATCGGCGTCCTTGTTGCCGTCGCGGCGGACGTTGCGGATCGATACCTTGGCTTCTTCGGAAAGTTCCTTGATACGTCCGACCATCTTGCGGCGGACTTCGCCAGACAAGGGGGGCACGTTCAAGCGCAGCACGCGGCCATCGTTCATGGGGTTAAAGCCCAGGCCGCTGGCCTGTATCGCTTTCTCGATATCCTTGAGCGTGCCCGGGTCGAAGGGGCGGATCACGATTTGCGACGGCTGATCAGGCGGCACGCCGACGCTGGCCAATTGTTTCATCGGCGTGGGCGAGCCGTACGCTTCGACCCGCAGAGAATCGACCAGGCCCGGGTTTGCGCGCCCGGTGCGAATGCCGGTCAGCGCGTGCTTGAGCACGTCGATCGCTTTTTCCATCCGCTCTTCGACGTCCAGCAGAATATCGTCGGCGCCCATCATTCAACCCTTGTGTTTCTTAGTAGTTGTCGCCGCTCGACAAATATCGAATGGTTGAATCACGAATGTCGAAAGAAAATCGAATACCGAATGTCTAAATCATTCGTCTTTCAATTCTTCGTGCTTCTTTCGTAATTCGACGGATTTGACCTTCGTCATTCCTTTACCGCGGTTCCGCCACCTTGCTGCGGATCAACGTGCCCACTTTCTCGCCGTTGACAGCCCGCACGATGTTCCCCACCTTGCGGAAGTTGAACACCAGGATCGGCATGTCGTGCTCCATGCATTGGGCAATGGCCGTGGGGTCCATCACCCGCAGGTTTTGCTCGCGCACCGATTGATAACTCAATTCGCTGTACAGCACGGCGTGCGGGTTTTTCTCGGGATCGTCGCTGTAAACGCCGTCCACGCGTGTCGCCTTGAGCAGGATGTCCGCGTCCAGTTCCAACGCCCGCTGTGCCGCGGCGGTATCCGTCGTGACAAACGGGCTGCCGGTGCCGCAGGCCAGGATGACAATGCGTCCCTTTTCCAAGTGGCGGGCGGCGCGGCGACGGATATACGGCTCGGCGACACCATCCATGCGGATGGCGGTGGATAAACGGGTCGAGCAGCCGACGCTTTCGAGCGCGTCTTGCAGCGCCAACCCGTTGATCACCGTAGCCAGCATGCCCATGTAGTGGCTCGTGGCCTCTTGGATGCGGGCACTGGCCGAAGCGAACTGGGCCCCGCGGAGGATGTTTCCGCCGCCGATCACGATCGCAATTTGCACACCTTGTTGGGCGGCCTGCGCCGTCTGTTCGGCGATGTGTACAACGGTGTCCATGCTGATGCCGCGTTCGCCGGCATGACTGAAGCTTTCGCCCGAGAGCTTTAATACCACGCGGCGATAGCCCGCTGAATTGACGGCCATGGCAGGTATAACTTTCCGTGTTTAAAAGTAAACCAAGGTACTGCCGCCGGGCCATTCTCTGAAAGGAATGAACCCGGTGGCGACTCGTCGTCCTACCCGCCTGCGCCGGACAACGTTAGGCTTTCGCCAATTCCCACAGGACGAACTTCTTAAGCTGCATGTTGGCTTCTTTCGCCATCTGGCCCACGGTCTTTTTGTCGTCTTTGACAAAAGGCTGCTCGGCCAGCACATTCGCCGCGTAGAAGTTCTTCATCCGCCCTTCGACCATCTTGGCCAAGATGTTCTCGGGCTTGCCCTCTTGGCGCGCCGCTGCGGTCAAAATCTCGCGTTCCTTTTCGATCGCCTTGGGATCGAGATCTTCTTTCACCACGGCGACCGGTTTCATCGCCGCGATGTGCATGGCGACGTCCTTCGCGGCCTCGGCGTTACCGCCGCTGA
>CAMFLN010000003.1 GCA_945957305.1 uncultured Planctomycetaceae bacterium
TCCCTAGATAGCGGCGCACCACGTCATACTCGGGCAGTTTGCTGCCGTCGAATTCCGGCTTGCGGAAGGTGCCGTCTGCCGGCTCTTCCTGGGCGGAACGGATGATCTGGGCCAGCACGGTTTCCGACTCGGGCAGTTTGCCGGCCTTGAAGAGCTCGTAGGTGATCCGCAATTGCTCGTCAGCCCGCGTAAAGTTGCGAATGCAGACCTCATTGGCTCCGAGCTTTGTCAGCTCTTCGTTGACCCGTTTATAGTCGGCATTGTCGGCCAGCCGGCCCCCTTCCTGGTTGCCGCCGAGGACCTTCTCGAGGAAGTCGACGTGCGAAGAGACAAACAGCTGGCCCCGCGCCACGGCTACCGCCGCGTTGGGCAGCTTGACCGCTTCCTCTTCTTCTTCGCTGCCGAGCTTGCTGCGTAACCTGCCGCCGCTGCCTCCCTTGTCATTGGTCGCCGTCACGACGCCCAGCGCCGCATTGCCCGTGGCATCGTCGGGGCGTTCGACCACGACCGAGGTGAGAGCGTCCTCTTCGGCTTTCATTTCCCAGATGACATAGTTTTCAAATTCACGCTTCTCGACATTCTCGTCGGTCTCAAGCGACTTTTGGACTGCAGCCGCGAGAGCCTTTTCATTTTTCGTTTCGATCGCGACCACAAAGCGTTCGCTGCTTGGCGTGATGGGCGTTTCATAGTCGGTGAGGACCATCATGTGATTGCCCAGATGGCCCACCAGATCCTTGCGGATGTCAATGCCCGGCCCGTTCGGATCGTCGCGGACGCTGTCGATGGTATCGTTGAATGTCCCTTCCGAGCCTTCGCCGAAGAGTTGGTCGAAAAGGGTGCCGAAACGTTCGAACGCCGTTTTGATCTCCCAGTTCACCGTCGTAAAACTGACGACATTTTGTGCGACCCACTCGGGCGGCGCAGGAGGTGCAGAGTTGGGAAATTCGAGCATGCCCATCGCGCGCTCGTACGGCTTCGGCGCGTAGACGGCGGTGCGATGCAGGACTTCGTATTCGCCGACCGAAAGATTGACAAACCCGCCCACGGCTTGAATCGCCGAGAACCCTTCGCCGCGGAGCATCTTGACGTTCTTCAGTTTCTTCTCGTCCGCCTTGGCGCGGAACTCGGCGACGGCCAGCGGATCGATGAACCAGCGCACGTCAGGCTTCAATTCGCCCGCCGCAGTCGCCAGCCGCTTCATGACCGACTGGTAAGGCGCCACCGTGCTCAGGCTGTCGTTGTGTTTGCCCCCCAGGCGTCCGATGATGTCGGTCAAAGCATCCAGACCGTCGGCCCCGGCCAGCAGACCATCCTTGAGGAAGTACACGACGCGGCGTGCTTCTTGACGGTCTTCTTTAGGGGGAAGATCGTAGATCGTGACCGAGACGCCCGAGATCGCCTTATGGCTCTTCTTGGCCTTTTCCTTGAGCAGGTTGCGATCGGCCTTTTCGAGCGCCTCGGTGGCTTTGGCGTCGTTGCCCGTGACGTCGACCAAGACCACCATCGCCGTCCGGCCACTCGCTGTGCCGATGAGTCCGCCGGAAAGTTCGCCGCTGGCAATCCCACGCAAATCCTCGAGCGAAAGGCCGATCTTTTCGTGATTGGCTAGCCATTTTTCGTCGATTTGGTGACGCAAGTCCTCGGTAAAGGGCTTCATCACTTCGTCGTCGAACAAATCGTGCAGCAAAGTTTTTTGCCAATTCGCCGTGAGGTTCGGCGTGTTGGCTACGGAGACGAACGCTTTGGTCGAGTTCGGATACAGCGTGTCAGCGGGCGGAACGGCCCCCTGGGCCCTGCCCAACGAAGCGAGGGACAACGACGCGCAAGCGGCGAGCAGCGCCGCAGAACGAATGAACACAGTCACCTCCCTCGCTGGATTTCCGCCTCGAACGAATCCGTTCCTGAACCAGAAGAACACACTAGGAATCGGACCCGGGTACAGGGCTCCGGATTTTACTGCCTGGGCAATTTTCGTGCCAGTATATCGATTAGGCAACATAGGCAACTGACGCAAACTCTGGCGCCGCAGCGTACGAAAGGCGAATGGAGCAAAAGCTGCAGAACGGCGGCGCAAGGATCGGCGGCGCCGTAGCCCAGGGGCGCTCGTATGTAGCATCCTCGGATGAAAAGTCTGTCGCTCTTCACTCTTCTACACCGAATTCACGCTGTCATCGCTGTCGGCAATAGACGGCCGCTGAGTTACGGCCGATAATTCTCCGCCATGCGCGACTATCAAAACGAAGGCCTCATTCATGATCCTCTGCACGGCTATATCTCCTTTACCTCGGGAGGCATCGAGGGCGAAGCCACGGAACGCGATCTGATTGACCACCCCTGGTTGCAACGCTTGCGCCAAATCCACCAGCTGCAAACTGCCTGGTGGGTATTTCCGGCGGCCGAGCACACGCGATTCCAGCACGTTGTAGGGGTGATGCACATCGCTAGCCGCGCCGTCGCGGTCTTGTATGACAGCCTGCGTGAAGCTTGCCCTGACGTTCCGAGCCTCGCGTACGTCGAATCGCTGATGCGCCTGTCCGGCTTGCTGCATGACGTGGGGCATGGGCCGTTCGGTCATTTCTTTGACGATCGCTTCCTGGCCCGATTTGGAAAGACGCACGAAACCATTGGCAGCCGGATCATTTGCGAGCAGTTGGGCGATCTCATTGGCCGTGTACGGCGCAATCCCCGCGGACGATTGGCCGACGATGAGCGACTCGATCCGGCCCAAATTGCGTTTTTGATCACGCGTCCCAAGGGCGCACCGACAATCGACGGCGCCGAGGCGCCGCGCTGGCTGCGCTTCCTGCGCAGCCTGTTCTGCGGCGTTTACACGGTCGACAACATGGATTTCGTACTGCGCGATGCCTATATGTCTGGCTACGCAGCACGCGCCTTCGATCTCGATCGATTGTTGCACTACAGCTTTTTCAGCGAAGCGGGTTTGACGATTCACAACCGTGGCGTGCCCGCTCTCGTGCGTTTCGTGGCCGCGCGGGCCGAACTATTTCGTTCGATCTACTTTCACCGCACGGTCCGAGCCATCGACCTGACCCTGGCGGACCTGTTTTCGGACAGCGGAGAGTTTATCTTTCCCGGCGACCCGACCACGCGGCTGGATGAATACCGCCGCTTTACGGAATGGTCGCTGCTGATCGACGTGGCGCGTTGGCCGGAGAGCGATGATCCGCGCCGCCGCGAGTTAGGCCAGCGCTGGCACGAACTGCTGAATCGTCGCCTGCGCTGGCGTATGGCTTGCGAGCGCACGGTCTTTTTCGATCCGGGCACGGGCGAACAGGGGAGCATCTTCAGTCGCGCCGAATTCTTCGAGCGGGCCCTGCGTGACGCCCTACCAACCGAGCTGCGCGATTTACCGCTCCGCGTCGACCTGGCTCGGCATGTAAACCGCCCAGGCACCAAGGGCCCGGCGGCAGGGCAGAACCATCTGTACGACACGTCGGGCAAAGTCCGCCCCCTGACCGACAGTGAACTGTTCCGACAGATTCCCTTCAGCTACCGCATTTGCCGGGTCTATAGCGAATCTCATGAGCACGATGCGACGCTCGCCGCGGCGCTCGATTCCCTGGTCGGCCCGGCCGCCACGGACGACGTCACGAATATGTAAGACCAGAAGTTCACACGTCTGTTTGCGCCGCCCGCGGTATGCCCACCTCACTGACAGTGAGCGGCTTCTCGGCTAAACTGACAGCCCGTTGTGGCCTCGCGGTTATCGCCGCGGTCGCACGTTCTCCGGCGCACGAAGATTGTACTTTTCGCTGCGTCAGTGTCTCGCGAACGCAGAGTTCGCCGGGTGTACAGTTTTCATTGTCCTTGGGTGTGGCATGGAATTGGATCAATACGATAACCCGCTCGTGGCTCGTTACGCTTCGGCGGAGATGTCGCGGCTGTGGAGCCCGCAGCGAAAGTTCCGCACCTGGCGCGAATTATGGGTCATTCTGGCCGAGGAAGAAGGCGCCCTGGGCCTGGGGATCAAACGCGAGCAAATCGAGTCACTCAAGGCGCACGTCGATACGATCGATTTCGACGCGGCGGCCCGTTACGAGCGCAAGCTGCGCCACGACGTCATGGCGCACGTCCATGCCTATGGCGACGACTGCCCCGACGCCCGAGCGATCATCCATCTGGGGGCCACGAGTTGTTATGTCACCGACAACACCGATTTGATCCTGCTGCGCGAATCGCTCAAACTGCTGCGCACGCGATTGGTCGCGGCCATTGATCGCCTGGCGACTTTCGCGGCGCGGACGCGCGACCTGGCCTGCTTGGGCTTTACGCATTTCCAGCCCGCGCAGCCCACGACGATTGGAAAACGGGCCTGCCTGTGGGCCTACGACCTGGTCCTCGATCTGGCCGAAATCGAACATCGCCTGTCGACACTGAGGGCGCGCGGGGCCAAGGGGACCACGGGGACACAAGCCAGCTTTCTCGATCTCTTCGGCGGCGACCACGAAAAGGTCAAGGAGCTCGATCGGCGCATTGCCGCGCGAATCGGTTTCCCTGCCAGCTACGCCGTGACGGGCCAGACGTACACGCGCAAAGTCGACGCCCAGGTTCTCGCCACTCTCTCGGGCATCGCACAGAGTGCCCAGAAGGCGGCGACCGACTGGCGACTGCTGCAAAGCCGCAAAGAGTTGGAAGAGCCCTTTGAAAAGGAGCAGATCGGCTCTTCGGCGATGGCTTACAAGCGCAATCCGATGCGAGCCGAGCGGATCTGCGGCCTGGCTCGCTTTGTGAACAGCCTCGAATCGAGCGCCGTCGAAACGGCCTCGACCCAGTGGCTGGAACGAACGCTCGACGACAGTGCCAACCGACGCCTGACGCTGCCGCAAGCGCTATTGGCCGTGGATGCGATCCTGATTCTGTACGAAAACGTCGCCAGCGGCCTCGAAGTTTATCCCCAAGTGATCGCCCGGCACCTCGACGAGGAGCTGCCCTTTATGGCGACGGAAAGCATCTTGATGGCGGCCACCAGCGCCGGCGGGGATCGCCAGGACCTGCACGAGCGGATTCGCCAGCACAGCCAGGCCGCCGCTCGCGTAGTGAAGCAAGAGGGACGCTCCAACGATTTGATGGAGCGGTTGCGCGGCGATAGCGCATTCGCCGCCGTGAACTTGGACGCCGCACTCGATCCGGCCAGATTCGTCGGGCGCGCTCCGCAACAAGTCGACGAGTTTATCGCCACGGTCGTGGCGCCGATTCGCGCACGTTATCCACAAGCTCTGGCGACCAAGTCGAACGTCGCTGTGTAACCGTCGCTGTGTAACCGTCGCGTTGTCACTGATCCGCGGTTTCACTGATCCGCGCTTTCACTGATCCACTGATCAATGCTTAGCGGGAGATCAATGTTTAGCGGGTCGCGCCGCAGGCGCCCAGTCTTCTGCCCACGGCGCACCGCAGCCAACCGCTAGATCAGGTCCAATCGCCGCGCGGCGCGCTTCGTGCGACTGCAGTCGGCGCACAAGCCGTAGATGATCAGGCGATGTCCCACCGCGCGAAAATGGTGCTTGCGAGCGACCGCCTCGCGAATCTCCTTGACCTCGTCGCTCGAGAATTCAATCAGCTTGTCGCACTTTTCACAGTGCAGATGATCATGCTGGGGGTAGCCGTAGTCGTGCTCATAGACTGAGCGGTCGTTGAGCACCATCTTCCGCAACAGTCCCGCGTCGACAAGCTCGGAGAGGGTGCGATAAACCGTAGGCCGACTGACGCTTTGGTCGCTGACCTGGGACTTGAGTTGTTCGAGCAATTGATCAGCGTCGAAGTGCTCGTGGTGGCTGAAAACCCGGTCGACGATGATCCGCCGCTGCTGGGTCACGCGCTTGCCTCGGCTCTGCAGGAATTCTTCGAATCGCTGCAGCGGCGTCAGGCTGACGTCGACGGTGCCGAGGGAAAAATCATGGCTCATGACAGAGAAATTCCATTCACAGCAGGTATCCGGAGGGGGGGCTCCTTGCCGGCCGAGCGGTCGAAAATGACCGTTCGGCCGTCCCTCCGAGGGATGCCCAATTCTAGATCACCCCACCGGGGAAACAACCGGGGAGTGCGAGTGCAGCGCTGGCAGCGAGCCAAAGAAACGGAAAATGCACGCCCCACAGTCCTGGCGCGATCAGGGGTTTCCTGCCGTGCGGGCATGTGTGACACACGTTCCGGCCGACCGCGTCGGGACGTTGGGCTGCGCGGTCGGCGGGCCTTACGACTCGGGGCAAGGCTGGCGCAACAGGGCGCGAGCTTCGCCCAAAATCAAAATCGTGACACGCACCGTCGACAGCCCTGGCGACCGAGCGGGTCTGCATGACGACAGTTAGGCGATCTCGTCCAGCAAGCGTTCGAGAGCCAGATCAAGCTTCTCGGCGGTCTCATAACGACCTTGCGCGATTTCCGCACGCAATTGTTGAACGCGGTCGGTGCGAATCTCGGGCAGCTGGGCGGCCATCTCCATCAGGCGGCCGGTTTCCGAGATATCCACGACATCCGCCGTGGCCGTAGAACGCATAGCCTGCGGAGCCGCTTCGGCGCGGGCCGTGGCGTGCGGAGCGTTGATCGCGTGAGTACCGTGAACGTGGCTAACGCTGTTGATATGCATGTTTCTCTCCCATCAAGGGGTACGTTCACCTGACTCTGCTGACGCGCGAATCACATTCGCGCATTCAAGCAAGTCAGGCAGACATACAGCCAATCATTGCGAACTGGAAATAAACGCCAGCTTGACTTGAACGTCAGGCACGCCTGCGGCTTAGCTCATCTGTTCCTGCGGCCGGTCCGAAAGGACCTCGTTGAACGTGGCCGACTGAACCTCTTTGAGCTAACACACTCCGTCAGGACCTGATCGTCCGCTTTCAAACTACTGCCGGCGCCGCTTTCCCTGTCACGTTGGCATGACCTCGCGGGCACGGAAACTTCTGCACCCGTTTCATCGACCAACGTGTGGCGGCCAGTTGAACCAATCCTCCGTGCTGGGTGTTGTGCCTTTATCTCGGCCGATGGCACATTTGCCGACTATGCGGATCTCGAAGCGGATGTTGCTTTCACGCATCACGCCGGAGATTTGCTGCCCGGGGCGTGATGCTTCCGTGCAACAACCGAAAGTCAACGCGGCCACCTTGCCGCGAATCACTCGTCTCTGTTGATTTTTACGCCGGTCGCACCGCTGCGGTTCGGTTGACGCGACCACAATAATCGGGCGGATTCTAGGAGTTCCGTTCAATATGGACAAGATCGTCCGGGGCTGCCGGAGAAGTCGGTTTCCCCAGCCGAAGCTGCGGGATTCTGGAGGTCGTGCGAAACTTTATCGCCTGAGCCCGGTTTCATCGTAGATGGGGCTAGCAGGGCACCCCATGACATCGTTGCTTTCGGATGGGGGCCGTAACAGAGAATTGCAGGCATCGGTTGGCACAGAATCGAGATTTCGCGGCGTTTAGACAGACGAGCTGACGTCCCCAGCTTGGGGGCCTGCTCTTCGCGGGCCCCGTAAGGTGGCTCAAAGACTGCCACTTGGCCGACCCCGCGGAATCACTCATCAAGTTTGAACGTGTCGAGGCGAGAGCCCGGCCCGCCTTGCTTCCCCGAACAGCAGGGTAGGTTTGGGCTCTCGCCCATTTTCCGCCTGGCGTAAAGATTTCCCTCGCCAGGAAAACCGCGGTAGCGAACCAGAACGGGCTGCGCTTGTCTTACGTAGATAGAACAGACGGCCTGGATTTCCAGCCGTTCGGCACGGCACCTGCGGTATAGGCCGCGGTCAGCCGTCATCAAGGGGGGGAACAGACCATGCGTAAGCCAGCGAGCAAAGCGAATCCAAGTCACGGCAGCCAGACGTCCGCTGTCGAAGCGGCAGCCGCGGAACACGCGGCCGCCGAGGAGCAGGCTCTGGCCGCGTTCGGTCTGTGGATGGACGGCGAACTCGAGCAACTCGTTGCCCGCTGGGTTCACCTGGCCGCCCCCAACGCCACGCGCCGCGAGCGCGCATTACGTCGTACTCTGTAGTTTCGCGGCTCTCTCAAAAATGACTCAGGGTGCCACTGCTGGCTCGTCCAGCAGCGCCCGAAGCATGGAAAGAACACTGCTGGACAAGCCAGCAGTGGCACTCAAGAGCAGCTCTTCTCTTTGCAGTGCGTTTAAGACTTGGTCAGAAGCGCACCACGCGGCGCATCAGCCACACGCCCCACAGCCCCAGGATAATGTTTCCCAGCCATACGCTATAGGGCGGAAGCGCGCCGTCCTTGGCCTGGTCGACTCCCCAAATCAATAGTGGGTAGTAGACCACGAGGATTGGCAAGAAGCAGGCAAAGAAACTCGTGAAGACGTCTGAGTTGCGCAAGCGAATTGCCATCGGCGCGCCGATCAACACAAAGAAAAGACAACTAAAGCCGTTGGCCCACCGCCGGGGCGGCTCGGTGTAAAACCGCGAGAGCTGCTGTTCGAGATACTCGAGGTTCTTGCGTTCTTCTTCCCAGAACGGCTTCGCCAGATCGGCGAAATCTCCGACGGCCAGCGCGTAGGCGGCGCGCGCCGCCATATCCTCGCGAGTTTCGTCAATGATGTTCTGCTGGTACTTGATTTCGGCCGGAACATCTTTGAGCGCGACGTGGGCCGGATGATGCTTGGTTTCCTGCTTGCCGCTGGCGTCTTGCAGCGCGATTTCCCGCTCTTCGTGGTTGAAATGGTAGCTGGCATGGCCGGCCGCTTGCACCAGCCCTTCGTCAAAGGCGATCACCAACACATTGCGCGTCGTGTCGCAGCGCAACTCTCCCTCCTGGGCGGTAATTGTGTAGGGAGGCGTATTGCCCGAGGCCGTGAAAGTAATCACCGGCTTGATCAGCTTACGACCGTCGACCTTCTTCACGTTGATGGTGAAGCGATTGGTTCCGAAAGACTTCTGCGTGCGCAGCATGCCATAGGCGATATCGTCCAGGGCCTCGATCGCGACCCGCTGCACATTATTGAAGCCCCAGGAGACGGCCACATCATTGAGCCAGACGCACACCAGGCTGAGCAAGAACGCCAGGATCAGCGCCGGCCAGAGCATGCTCATGGGGTTGATGCCCAAGGACTTGATTGCCACGACCTCGTTCGCGCTCGACATGCGACCATAGACGATCGAGACGGCGAACAGCGTGCTGCCAGGCAGGGCGAACAGCAGGGCGTTGGGCAGAATGTAGGGCAACATCTGCAAGACCTGGATCAGCCCCAGCCCTTGATCGAGCGCCTCTTTGGCCACGCCAACGAGCATCATCAATGTGGTCAATGACGTCACGGTGACGGCAAAAACCTTCAAGAGCTCGATCAGCACGTAGCGCGGCAGTAATCGCATCGCGGGAGTCTCGCGACAAGCTGCACCACGGTCAAGGGCAGCGCAAACGGCGCGGCAATCGTCCCCTCGACGGCGCGGCGTCAGCCCGCGCATCGTTGTGCGGAGATGCCCCGCCTCAAGGCGCCCTCGACGCAAGCTGTTATTGACACTCTCCGCGCACTTGACCTATATACCCACGACCTGCGTTTTCACACCCGGCACATCTGACGGCATCTATTCCCCCCGACGGAGCGCACTGGCGAAAGCGCCAGCAGCTAGCATGGAAGGTTCACGTTTGCAGCCTTCGGTTGAACGATTTACCGCGACGAATGATTCGCCGGCCGCGAAGACGGTTCCCGGCGCGAGCATTTCGCTCGTGCTGCCAACCCACAACGCCGAACTGTGCCTGGCGCGCATATTACGTGCCGCTGACGAGGCCCTTGCCCGCGTGAGTCAGGATTATGAAATCCTGGTCGTCGACGCCGGCAGCGGTGACGCGACGCTGGCCGTTGCGAAAGCCACGGCCGAACTGTTCCCGGCAGTGCGCGTGGTATCGACGGTTCGCTCGTTGGGCTTTGGGGACCAGGTGCGCGTCGGGATCGAGGCAGCGACGAAACCGTTCGTGGCGGTCGCCGAAACGAATGCCCTGCTCGAGAATCAAGACTTCGAGCGGCTCGCCTTACTGTCACCGCATTGCGACCTGGCCTGCGGCGCGCGCACTCCGTCCAGCGGCAGCCGCCTCAGGCGCGTGCTGGCCCGCGGTTACAGCCTGTTGGCCGACTTACTGATCGATACAAATGTGCGTGACTGCCGCGCAGCAGTGACCATGGCCCGTCGTTCGACGTGGCTAGCTCTCGCGCCGCAAGCCAAGAGCCCGTTCCTCGTGGCTGAACTCCTGGCGCGCGCGCGACAGGCGGCGCACACCGTCGTCGAGGTCGACCTCGCCGCATCGTGCGAGTCGACCCATCGCCAACCCTTCTCCCTGGCCGTGGCGTGGACGATGGGGACTGAGTTGGCACGCTTCTGGTGGAACCAGGTCCTGTTCCGGGCAGCCGATCCAACGGTCGCACAGAGCACGACCGTGCGGCCCTGGCATGTCGCCTTGCTGATGGCCGTGGCGGTCTGCATGTTCTTCACGCGCTTGACGTTCCCGCTCATTGAACCGGACGAGGCGCGCTATGCCTTGATCGCCTCGGGCATGCTTGACTCGGGCGACCTGCTGGTCCCTGCACGCGAGGGATCGCACTACTTGGACAAGCCGCCGTTGCTCTACTGGCTCACCGCGGCAAGCTTTCAGGTCTTGGGATTTCATGACTACGCCGCGCGCATGGTCACCGCGTTCTCGGGCTTGGGAACACTGCTGGCCACCTATTTCATCGGTCAACATCTCGTGGGCAAACGCGGCGCGCTGCTGGGTGCGCTCATTTCGCTAATGTCCTTGGGCTTTGTCATCGCCAGCCGGTTCCTGATCATGGACGGGCTGCTGACGCTTTTCACGACCGTCAACATTCTCAGCCTGTACCTGGCGACACAGGGACCGCGGTTACGCGGCGGTTGGTGGCTGCTGGCCGCCGTGGCCTGTGGGCTGGGAGTGATGACAAAAGGTCCGGTGGCGCTGGTCCTGACATTGCCGCCGTGGATCGCGCTGCGCTGGCTGACTGCTGCCGGCGCCGTGGTGCGCAAACGCGATTGGGCCTGGTACGCGTTGGGAGTGGCCGCGATTGCGATCCCCTGGTTCGTCGCGGTCAGCATTCGCGAGCCAAACTTCCTGCGTTACTTCTTCTGGGAACACCACGTGATGCGGTTTACGACGAACATGATTCACGTCGAGCCGTGGTGGTTCTATCTGCCCGTGCTGGCGATCGGCATGTTCCCGGCCTCGATACTCTTGCCCGTCGTCGCGGTGTACCTGTTCCGTCGTTCGCCGCGTTTGGCGCAATCGCGCAGTCAGTCGCAAGGCTACCTGCTGTTGGCCGCGGTCTGGACGATCGCCTTCTTCTCGGCCGGCACCGGCAAGCTGGCGACTTATATTTTGCCGACAATTCCGCTGTTTGCCCTGCTGATCGGAGCCATGTTAGACGGGGTTATCCTGACGCCGGTCGACGAACCTTTCGTCAATCGCATGCGCCGCTGGATCCCATTCCACGGTACCCGGCTGGCACTCTTAAGCGCCATGATCCTGGGCATCGCGGACCTGCTGATCGACGGATTGGTCCTCCGCCAGTGGATCGAAAGCGTGCTGCTGATCCTCGGCGCGGCGGTTCTGTACTGGTACGTCTCGCGGCGTAGTTTTGCCGAGAAGCCCGCGCGGTGGGTTTTCGCCGCGGCAGTGCCGCTGGCGGTGATTGCCATCGGCTTGATCGATATTTATCCGACGATCGCGACGCAGCGTTCACTCGCCACCCAGATCAAGTCGTATCGCCAACAGCAGGGGCACGAACAAACGCCGATCGCATGCTTCGGGCGGTACGAGGACAGCCTGATCTTCTACAACCGCGATACCACGGTCCATCTGTTCAACACGCATCAGATTGCCGAGCTCAGCGACTATCTGCGCGACAATCCGCGCGTACTCTTGGTTACGCAAGAAGACTACGTTCCCGAACTGCGCGAACACCTACCCCCGGGCGTGTCGCTGGAGGTACAGGCACCCTCGCGCGGCAAGATTTACCTCGCCGCGCGCGAGGGGGACACACCACAGGTTTCATCAGGGCCGCAGGCCGAATCACGCCGCTGATAGCAGGCAGAAATAGCGGGCAGAGGGCAGCTGGCAGCGGGCCGTAACAAAATGCGGGATCGCGGCGGCTCGCTCGTGCGACCTCGCTTACTTGCTCGCCGACTTTTCCGCCGTGGCGGCGACGTTCTCGACGTCGGCGTCGAAGACGCGCACTCCCTTGAAGGTGGCGGCGTTTTCGGCAATGAACTTTTGATGCGCTGCAGAGGCAGCATAGGTGTGCAGAGCCTCGTGGTCGCTGAAGACCATGATCAGGGCCACATCAAAATCGCTCACGTTCAGGCCCCCTTTGGCTTCTTCGCACCGAGCTCCCGTGGCGAAGTAGATCAGGCCGGCGTGTTGCGACAGATGCTTTTTGCAAGAATCGATGAGTTTCTGCCGATTCTCGGGCGTCGGCTCTTTCAGGGCGAAGTAGACATTGTGGGACAACAGGCTGGGACTCGCACCTTTGTCGGCCGCATTTGCGCCCCAGGCGTACGACAAGCCCACGACCACGATCAAAGCAGCGAACACGGCAATTGAATTCTTCATAACGGATTCCTTGCAAGAGAGCCGGAAGGAGGGTTCAGTCCTGAATCGCCAGGGGCGAATAGACACGAACTTAACCGCGCGCACGACGGGAGAAAAGCACCATCGCGCCGCACTCCCTTCCGCCGTACTTCTCTGGACGACTACAACCACGCATGGGATAACGGGGGCCGAGTTGTGACCAGGCCGGTAGGGCATAGGGCGGAAAGTCGACATCATGACAACGGAAAACGCGGGCGACGACGCAACAAATCAACCTCGCTGGCAGCCCATCGCCGCGATCGATCGCCGTGTGTTGGGAGTCCTGGTCGAAAAGGCCAAGACCACGCCAGACGCCTATCCTCTTTCGCTCAATGGTCTGGTGACCGGCTGCAATCAGAAGAACAATCGCCATCCGGTCACCCAGTACGAACCGGATCAAATCGAAGAATCGCTTGATCGTCTGCGCAAGCTCGGAGCCGTCGCGGCGGTGCACGGGAGCGGCCGCGTGGGCAAGTATCGGCACTACATGTACGAGTGGCTGGGAGTCGACAAAGTCGAACTGGGGGTCATGGCCGAGTTGCTGTTGCGCGGCCCGCAAACCGAGGGCGAGCTGCGCGGTCGCGCCGCGAGGATGGACCCGATTCCTGACTTAAGCGCCTTGCGTCCCATCGTCGATTCGCTGAAGGCCAAAGGTCTGCTGCAATCGCTGACGCCCGAGGGGCGTGGACAGATCGTGTCGCACACGCTGTATCTGCCCGAGGAACTGGAAAAGGTTCGCCGCCAAATCGGCGAGGCGGTGGTCACCGGCGCCAGTTCCACGCCCGCCGTGGCTGCAGCGCGCCCCGCTCCCCGTACTGCTAGTGCGGCGGCCGGCGTCTCGGCAACCGTTACCGCGCCGGCGCAAACAACGTCCCTGCGCTCCGCTGAAAGCGCAAGCGAAACCGCGGCCCTGCGTCGCGAAATCGAAGAACTGCGCGCGGCCCTCGCGCAGCTCCGTTCGGACGTGAGCGATCTGGGGCTACAGACGCAACAAACGGCGGACGCGCTCGATCGATTGAGACAATCCTTGGGCGAATAGCTGCCCAACTCCTGTTTTTTGCCGGGGACCATGCTTCTAAGCCCCGACAAACTTGACAAGTGGTCCTGTTGACGAACGATAGAGAGAGAAGCTCCGCCTGCATCGGATCCGAAGTGTGCGGGGGGAGCACGCCAGCCCTTCTGCAGCGCACCCGCATGAAGCTCGTCAAAGTTTCGGCCGCGGTACTGAATCAAACGCCGCTTGATTGGGACGGTAATCGTGACCGCATTCTTGCGGCCATCGCCGCCGCGCAGGCCGATCGCGTCAGCGTCTTGTGCCTGCCCGAGTTGTGTATCTCGGGCTACGGCTGCGAAGACGCTTTCCAATCTCCCGCCGTGCAACAGATGGCGGCCGCGGTGTTGGCCGAGATCGTGCCGCAGACGCGCGGAATCATTGTCTCGGTCGGTTTGCCGGTCGCGCACCAGCACGCGCTGTTTAACGCCGCCTGCTTGATCGCCGATGGTCAGATCCTGGGCCTGGTGGCCAAGCGATTTCTCGCGGGTGATGGCATACATTACGAGCCGCGTTGGTTCAAGCCCTGGCCGGCCGGCCGCCGCGCGACGTGGAGCTGGAACGGCCAAGAATACCCGCTCGGCGATCTCGACTTTCAGCTGGGCGATATCAAGCTCGGCTTCGAGATTTGTGAAGATGCCTGGGTCGCCGATCGGCCGGGTGCAGAACTCGCGCGGCGCGGCGTCGACGTGATTCTCAATCCCAGCGCCAGCCATTTCGCCTTTGGCAAAATGGAGATTCGCCACCGGTTCGTGCTCGAAGGGTCGCGCACCTTCGGCGTCAGCTACGTGTACGCCAACCTGCTGGGCAACGAGGCGGGACGCGCGATTTATGACGGTGGGGCGTTGATCGCCTCGGGCGGAAAGATGGTCGCGGTCGGCCCGCGATTTTCCTACGCCGATTGGCAGCTCACCTCCGCGACAATTGACGTCGATACGACGCGCATGTTGCAATCCCGGCTCGGTAGCTTTGCCCCACGCCTGGAACCAAACGCGACCACGGTCGTGGCTCCCTTTCAGTTTCCGACGTTGCGTCCCGAGGCTGTGACGGCCCAACGTGCGGGCTGGGAAACTGGCCCTTACGTCAAAGAAGAAGAGTTCGCCCGCGCGACGTCGTTGGCCTTGTTCGACTACATGCGCAAAAGCCGTTCGAATGGCGTGGTCATCTCGGCCAGCGGCGGAGCCGATTCGTCGGCCGTGGCTTGCCTGGCGGCGTTGATGGTCGAATTTGGCACTCAGGAGTTGGGGTTCGCCTCGTTCCAACAGAAACTACGGTATTTGTCTGAGGTGGCCGGCGCGAAAACGGCCCGCGAGTTGGTCACTCAACTTGTGACCTGCGTTTACCAGGCGACGCAAAACAGTTCGCAGACAACACACGACGCGGCGGCCGGGGTAGCGGCAGCGATCGGAGCCCGGTTCTACGAGTTCGACGTCGAGGCGCTGGTGCAGCAATACATCGCGATGGTGTCCCGCGCGGTGGGGCGCGAGCTGACCTGGGGGCAGGACGATCTGGCGCTGCAAAACATCCAAGCCCGGGTCCGAGCGCCAGGAGTGTGGATGCTGGCGAACTTGCGGTCCGGCCTGCTGCTGTCGACGAGCAATCGTTCCGAGGCCGCCGTCGGCTATGCCACGATGGACGGCGACACCAGCGGCGGACTCTCGCCGATTGCCGGCATTGACAAGGCTTACTTGCGGCAATGGCTCTGCTGGTTGGAAACCGTGGGCCCCGCCGGAGGGCGCGCGATTCCGGCCCTGGCCGCGGTGAATTGCCAACCGCCGACGGCGGAACTGCGCCCCGCCAACTCGGGCCAAACAGACGAAGCGGACCTGATGCCGTACGAACTGCTGGACGCCATCGAGCGGGCCGCGATTCGTGACAAACTGTCGCCGCTGGAAGTGTTCCAACACATGCAGCCGCGCTTTCCGCAGTACTCGACTGCCGATCTGGGCATTTGGGTCGAGCGTTTCTTTCGACTGTGGTGCCGTAACCAGTGGAAACGTGAACGCTATGCACCATCGTTTCATCTGGATGACGAGAATCTCGACCCCAAGACCTGGTGTCGATTTCCGATTCTCTCAGGTGGTTACGAGCGAGAGCTGAGCGAGTTGCGGGCCTACGTGGCGGCGATCAAATAGACGCCGGCAGGCTCGGGGGCAATTCGTCGGGCTCGAGAAACCCGCGCCACAGATCGTCAGGAAACCCCGCGAACGTCCGCTGCAATCGTTCGCTGCGCGGCGATTCGCCATTGACGCAACGAATGTAAATCGCGCGGACCTGTTCTGGGTATCGGCGGGCAAGTGCGGCATAGATTTCGGGGTCATGTTCGCCCGAGTCTCCGACGCAGACAAATTTGCGCCGCGGCAAGTTGGCAAAGATTTCCTCGATAACCCGCTGCTTTTTCGAACCGTCGCGGTCCGATCTGAGCGTGCTGGCATTTTTCCAACGAAAGTGCCGCATGTGAAAGGTGCCCGGCGGAAACTTGTGCCCGGCGACAAACTCCGCCAGCGGCACATAAAGTTGCCAGGGACTGCGCGACACGTAATGGAACGCGGCCCCGGCCTGCTGCCAACGAGCATACAGTTCAGCCATGCCGGGCACCGCTTCAAACTCGCGTAAAAACGTCTGCCGCAACAGGGCCGAGCGATCGTGTACGTGAGTGATCTTGATCGTGTCGTCGATGTCCGAAATGACAGAGACTCCCTCGTCCGACAGCAAGTGCGACCAGGCGTCGATGCGGCGCGAATCACCGTCTGGCAACTCGACGTCGATTCCTAGCCAGCGCTCTCCGGGAATCGTAGCGCCGCGTCCCGTCGGTTGCGTGCGCAGCGCCGCTTCGACCTGTGCTGACGGCAAACTGAGCACTTCGAACAAGTGGCCATTGCTCGTGGTACCGGAAAGTTCGAACCGCTGCGGACCCAGGCGCAGGCGCACGACTTTCCGTGGCTGATTGTTGACCAGAAAGGCCCATAATCGCTCGGAGAACAGACTGGTCTCGACCGCGGCCCGTTCGAGCCCGAGCCAGCGGCGCAGCAAATCGACCGCGGCGGCGCGGCGCAACGAATCGGCCTCGGGCCGGAAAATCCAACCATGAATCGGCAGCCGCCACAGCCCTGCCTCGCGATCGAAATGGCCAATCGTGGGAAAGAACACCAGCGAATCTTCGGCGTGGATTTCGCGTTTGGCTCGGGGGGACATCTGTGCTACTGCTCCGCGCGACTCGATAATCATCCAGGTTCAATCCACGTAACCCCTGGCCGGGTCTGGCTGAATCGTTGTCCGGCCCCTAACATACGAGTCCAACACGTCCTTGACGAGCAGTGCTGCGCGATCGGCTGCTGCGCTTTCGGTCTTCATATTTTGGTGCATACACTCATGGCTCGGGTTTTGACGCTGGTCCTCGGCGGTGGTCGCGGTCAACGGTTGTATCCTCTCACCAAATACCGTTCCAAACCGGCCGTGCCTTTGGGGGGAAAATATCGCCTGATCGATATTCCGATCTCGAACTGTATCGCTGCCGGCTTAAATCGCATCTATGTGCTGACACAGTTCAATTCGGTCAGCTTGCACCGCCACATTCGCCGCACCTACAACTTCGACGTCTTCAGCGGCGGCTTTGTCGAGATTCTCGCCGCACAGCAAACACTGGACGGCTCGGACTGGTACCAAGGAACGGCCGACGCCGTACGCCAGAACATGCGCTACGTCCAGCAGCCCGACGTGGACCTGGTGCTCGTCCTCTCGGGCGATCAGCTGTATCGCATGAACTTCGACGCCATGATCCGCTCGCACCTGGAATCGAAGGCCGACGTGACGATCGCGTCACTGCCGGTCACGCGCGAGGCGGCCGCCGGCTTCGGCATCATGCGGATGGACGATTCCGGACGTGTTGTCGGATTTCTGGAAAAGCCCAAAACGACCGCCGAGCTGATGCTGGTACGCACCGATCCGGCGTGGATCGATGCGCGCGGGCTGGATAGCCGCGGACGCGACTGCCTGGCGAGCATGGGCATTTACCTATTCAATCGCCAGACGCTGGTCGACCTGCTGATGAAGACCGACTATCACGATTTCGGCAAGGAGATCTTTCCCACGTCGATTCGCACGCACAAAGTGCAGATGCACTTGTTCGACGGCTACTGGGAGGACATTGGGACAATTCGCTCCTTCTATCAGGCGAATCTGGAACTGGCGACAGCCGCTCCGCCGTTTGATTTGGCTTCTGCCGCACAGCCGGTTTACACCAGCCCACGTTTCCTGGCGCCGTCGCGGCTGGGGGGCGCCACAATTCGAGGCAGCCTGCTCGCTGACGGCTGCGATATCGGCGAGGGAGCCGTCATCGAAAACAGCGTCATCGGGCTTCGCTGTCGCATCGGTCGGAACGTGGTGATTCGCAATTCGGTCATCATGGGGGCCGATTACTATCAATTGCCTACGGACCTGGCCGCGGCCCGGGCCAATGGACATCCGGCCATCGGCATCGGCGACGATACGGTGATCGAGGGGGCGATCCTCGACAAGAACTGCCACGTCGGCCGCGGCGCGAGAATCGTCAACGAGCGTGGGCTCGACTCCACGCCGGAAACGGCTGAAGCCCTGGTGCGCGACGGGATCGTCGTCATTCCCAAGGATGCTGTCGTGCCCGACGGCTGGTCGTTAAACGCTCTGTAAAGCCAGCAATCGCTCGGCCGCAAGTTCGCCGCTGCGAATACAGAGGGGAACTCCGACGCCGTCGTAGGCATTGCCGGCCAGCTCCAGCCCGGCGTGCGCGGCGAGGCGCTTGTGAATCGCGGCCACGCGCTCGATGTGCCCCAAGTGGTACTGCGGCATCGCACGGCGCCAACGCACGACTTGCGCGAAGGCTGGCTCTCCCTGCACGCTGAGTAATTCGCACAGCTGCGTTTTGGCCAGTGCGCAGAGCTCGTCGTCACTGGCGTCCACTAATTCCGGCCGCGCCGCTCCGCCAAAAAATACGCGCACCAGTTCCCAACCGGCCGGGGCGCGATGGGTGAATTTCACGCTGGTGAAACTGCCGGCCAGGATCGGGCGTCGCTCGACGTCAGGCACGACGAAGCCAAAGCCCGGCAGCGGCCGCGCGAATTGCGATTGCTTAAAGGCCATGACGGCGACCGCACTACTGGCATAGGGTATCTCGGCGAGCCCAGCCGCTAGCGCTGCGTCGCAGCCTTCGACCAGCCGTCCGGCCAAATGTGCGGCAACCGCAATGATCACGCCATCGAAGGTTTCCGGCTGATCCTGCCCGGCGAGCCAAACCTGCCACGATTTTCCGCTCGGCTGCACCCGCGTCACAGCGGTTTGCCGGCGCACCGCGTCGGTTGGCAAGCGAGCGGCGACGGCGCTGGCCAGCGATTGCATACCGTCGCGCGGCGCGACAAAAAGGCTATAGCGCGCCCCGCTGCCGGGCATGTCGCGACCGCTCGGGTCTCCTTGGGCCCCCTGTCGCACGGCGCGGATCAATCCGCCGTGTTGCCGTTCCATGTCGAGAAACCGGGGCATGGTCGCAGCCAGGCTCAGCTTCTCGGGGTCGGCCGTATAGATACCGGCCGCCAGCGGTTGCAC
>CAMFLN010000004.1 GCA_945957305.1 uncultured Planctomycetaceae bacterium
GCTCGGAGATGTGTATAAGAGACAGACTTCGATCCGCGCTACCTGGGCAACCCGCTGGTCTATTGCGGCAACGTCGGACTGCTGCCCGTCGACAAGGTCGAAAAAGACGCACAAGTCGGCGACTACATCGTGGCCGTCGGCGGACGTACCGGACGCGACGGTATTCATGGCGCGACGTTCAGCTCGGCCGAGTTGACCAGCGAAAGTGAATCGCTCTCGGGCGGAGCCGTGCAGATCGGCAATGCCATCACCGAGAAGATGCTGCTCGACGTCATTCTCGTAGCGCGCGATCGGGGCTTGTACTCGGCGATTACCGATTGCGGCGCTGGCGGATTTTCTAGCGCCGTCGGTGAAATGGGGGCCGAGATCGGCGCCGAAGTGTGGCTCGATCGAGTTCCTCTGAAGTACGCCGGCCTTTCCTATTGCGAAATCTGGATCTCTGAAGCGCAAGAGCGCATGGTGTTGGCCGTGCCGCCGGCGCATTGGGAAGAGTTCGCCGCGTTGTGCGCTGCCGAAGACGTCGAAGCGACGATCTTTGGCCGCTTCGTAGCGACGGGGCGACTCAAGCTGCTGTATCACGAAGCCGAAGTCGCGGACCTGGCGATGGAGTTCCTGCACGACGGCCGCCCGCCGGTCGTGCGCGAAGCAGTCTTTACTCCGCCGCACGAATTGCCGTTGCAGGCCGTGCACCCCGCGAAAGCCGACTACACGCCCGACTTGTTGCGCATTCTGGGAAGCTGGAATGTTGCCAGCAAGGAATGGATCATCCGGCAATACGATCACGAGGTGCAGGGGGCCAGCGTCGTCAAACCGCTCGTCGGCGTGAGGAACGATGGGCCTGGGGACGCCGCGGTGCTGCGGCCGGTGCTTACTTCGCAACGCGGGATCGTCGTCTCGTGCGGAATGAACCCGCGCTATGCCGATTTCGATACGTATCACATGGCCGCCAGCGCCATCGACGAAGCGGTGCGTAATTGCGTCGCCGTCGGTGCGGATCCGCGGCGGATCGCCATTCTCGATAACTTCTGCTGGGGCGATTGCAACCGGCCCGAGACGCTCGGTTCGCTCGTGCGCGCGGCGCTCGCCTGCCGCGACGTCGCGATCGAGCTGGGAACGCCGTTTATCAGCGGCAAGGACAGCCTGAACAACGAATTTCGTCATACACTGCCCGACGGCAGCACCGAGTCGATCGCCATCCCTCCCTCGCTATTAATCAGTGCCTTGGGACAGATCGGCGATGTCTCGCACGCGGTGACCATGGACCTGAAGGAAGCAGGCAACCTGCTGTACCAGGTCGGCCTGACTCGCGACGAGTTGGGCGGATCGCACTACGCAGCCGTCGCAGGACTGGCCGGTGGACACGTGCCGCGCGTGGATGCCAAGTCCGCGCGTGTGCTGTTTCTGGCGTTGCATGGCGCGATTGACGCTGGCTGTGTCCGCGCCTGTCATGATCTGAGCGAGGGAGGGCTGGCGGCCACCGCGGCTGAAATGGCCTTTGCCGGCGGGCTGGGCTTGCGCATCGAGCTATCGGCCGTGCCGCATGAACTCGGCGCAGCGGCGAGCAATGCGGCGCTGTTGTTCAGCGAATCGAACACGCGCTTCCTGTGCGAGGTGTGCCCCGACAAAGCGGCTCAATTCGAGAAGTTTTTAAACGGCATTCCGCATCGCCGCATTGGCGAAGTGACCGCGTCCGGTCGTGTCGAGATTGCCGGCCTGCCCGGCTCGTCCGGTGAGTTTATCGTGAACGCCGATTTGCAATCGCTGAAGGACGCCTGGCAGGAACCGTTCCGCTGGTGAAATTTGTATGGCTGCACCTCGTGCCTTGATCTTGCGTGCCCCCGGCACCAACTGCGACGTTGAAACGGCGCACGCCTTCGAACGTGCTGGCGCAAGCGCGACGCGATTGCATGTCAATCGCGTGCTGGAGAATCCGCGCACCCTCGACGAATACCAAATCCTGTGCATTCCCGGCGGCTTCAGCTACGGCGATGACGTGGCGGCCGGGCGCATCTTCGGCAATCAGATTCGCCATCACCTGGCCGAGCGACTGCACGAGTTTCGCGAACAGAACAAGCTCATCCTCGGCATCTGCAACGGCTTTCAGGTGCTATTGCGATCAGGGCTGCTGTTCGAGGACTTGGGCACGCCTGACAACCCTCCGGCGACGCTCGACTGGAACGACTCGGGCAAGTTCGAGGATCGCTGGGTTTACCTGCAGGCCGGGCGCGGCCCGTGTGTGTTCTTTCAGGGCGTCGCGTCGATGTATTTGCCGGTCGCCCATGCCGAAGGACGCTTCGTGGTCCGCGATCAGCAGATCCTCAGCACTTTGGAAGCGCAAGGGCGCATCGTGCTACGCTACACTTCGGCCGGCTCTCCGCATCAGGGGACGGAGCAATACCCCGAGAACCCCAACGGCTCGACCGCCGGGATTGCGGGCATCTGCGACACGACGGGGCGGGTGTGCGGCTTCATGCCGCATCCCGAGCGGCACATTGATCGCACGCAACACCCACGCTGGACCCGCGGCGAGGGCTCGCCCGACGGGGATGGGCTGCGCGTGTTTCAGAACGCGGTTGGTTACTTCCGCTAACGACTTCTTGCACCGACCCGCGATTGACTATTAAAAGATACCGGCGCCGAAACCGCCGCGGCTGTGACCGTCGAGCGGGGCGCGTTCGGCCGGCTGTTGCGCGGGGGCCTTGTGCGGCGCCCGCGGTTCGTGCACGGCCGGCTCCACCTTGGTTTGCTCGACTTTCGGGTGTTCGGTCTTCGCCTGTTCGGCCACCTTGGGGCGCGGGTGATGATGCGGTTCAGGGCGTCCCTCGCGCGGGTGCGTGATCGTACGCGCGGCCGGACGCGAGTAATCGTCGTCAAAGTCGTCGTACCGCGACACGTAGCCCGGCAGCTGCGATTGCCGCAGCTCTTCGTGGTACGAGCTGATGACCTTGTCCTGGATCATTTCGCGGCAGCGCGAATTGATCGGATGGGCGATATCGGCGTACAGCTTGGCGCGACCATCTTCGTCCTTGATCGCGCGGTCTTCTTTCAAGCGGTTGCCGCACTGGTTGCAGAATTGGGCTCGCAAGTGGTTCTTGTAGCCGCATTGCGGACAGTGGGACGTCAACTTGCGGCTGGGCATCGCGACGAAGGGCCCATTGGTCCCTTCGATGATCTTCAAGTCCCTAATCACGAAGCAGTCGTCCAACGTGATGGAACAGAACGCGTGCAGTCGCTCGCCGGCGACCTCTTCCATGAGCTTGATGCGAACTTCGGTGATTTCCACGTCTGTTCTCCTTGCCACTTTCTCGTTCAATTGGGCCCGGCGACCGCAAAAACCTGCGCAAACCCGCGGCTGCGCAAGGCGGCCGCCAACCGCCGAGCTTGTTTGGCGTGACGGCAGATGCCGAAATAGGCGCTGCCGCTACCTGTCATCTGATGTCCGATAAAGTCAAAACGATTGAACTCTCCGCGCAGCTGCTCGATCGTGGGCGAGATCTCGGCCGCGGCCACTTCCAGCCTGTTGTGCAACCGGCGCCCAATGTCCGCGAGACAGCCCCGCCGCCACGCGTCGATCAACGGCTGCGCGCTATGCGGTACGGCGCTCGGCCGGCAATGGCGATAAACCTCGGCGGTCGACAACCCTGCCGGTGGCTTAACAATGACGAAGTACAGAGGTGGCATTTCGGCCAGGGGCATTACATGCTCGCCGCGCCCCGTGCACAGCGCCGGGCGGGATGACAGGAAAAAGGGGACGTCACTGCCGAGCTGCGCCGCGATTTCGCTCAAGCGTTCCAGAGGCCAGTTGAGCTGCCAGCCGATATTCGCCGCCACGAGCGCCGCCGCGGCGTCGCTCGATCCGCCAGCCATGCCCGCTTCGAGGGGGACGCGTTTGACCAATTGCATCGTGGCGCCGGCGGTGATGCCTGCGGCGGTGCGCAGCAGGTGCGCGGCGCGTACTGCCAGGTTGTCATCGCCCAGAACAACCCTGGGAAATTGGCTCAAGCGGAGCGTGGCACGTGGGGGGTGCCATAAACATTGGCACCGGATGGCGCCATCCGCGGCGGGAGCAAAAGATAGACTGTCAGACAGCCTGACCGGAACCATGAGAGTTTCGATCTCATGGAAACCGTCAGCGCGCTTGCCCAACACCTCCAGGAAGAGGTTTAACTTCGCCGGTGCCAGAACTGTGACAACGGACGAAGTTCGGCGAACGTGCATCCTACGCGTTCCCGACTTAAACGGAGCGAATTGTCCCGACGCACAAATATGAACGAGTCAGATAATGGCAATGGGCGCGCGGGGAGCCCCGACTTTCGAGCGGAGATTCTAGCCGGTTGTAACATAGGGGTCAATCTGAACCTGTCGCGTTATCATTATCGGCCCGACGAATTCACCGCCGTGAAAGTGGTGGCATGTTACTGCGCCAGGTTCGTGCGTTGATGAAGTGCTTTGGCGCTCAGCGCAAGGCGCAACGACAGCACTGACAGCAAGCGATTTACCGCCATGTTGATTCGCAAAATTGTCTCGGGCGGTCAGACGGGCGCCGACCGCGCAGCGCTCGATGTCGCCTTGGAACTGCGCATCCCGCACGGCGGCTGGGTACCTCGTGGGCGATGGGCCGAAGATGGCCCCTTGCCCGGCCGCTATGAATGTCAGGAAATCGATTCGCCACAACCGGCGGTCCGCACGGCCGCCAACGTTCGTGACGCGGACGCGACGCTGATCTTCGCCCACGGTCCGCCGAGCGGGGGCACGGCGCTGACGCTCGACGTTGCACAGCAATTGCAAAAACCGGTGTTGTGCATCGATCTGCTCACCGCCGCAGAATGCGCGGTCGCGCGGAGAATCGCGGCGTGGCTCGCTGAGCATCGCCCCCCGGTGCTGAACGTGGCCGGCCCGCGCGCGTCGAACGATCCGCTGATCTACGACGCCGTATCGCGCATTCTGCGACGCGTCCTGGGGGAATGGCCGGCAGCAGGCAGCGAAATCGGTTGTCGTTAACCGACCGTCGGTAAGTGCTTTAAACGCGCGCGGTCCGCATTAGGTGGTCGTCAAACAGGCGGCTGGCACCGGGAACGATTCGCACAGCGTGGCGATTTCGCCGCGGATGCGGGCGATCGTCTTGGCATCGTCGGCCCCCTTCAGGGCTTCGATCATCCACGCCCCCACGCGGCGCATTTCTTCGGTCCCCATGCCACGCGTGGTGAGGGCGGGCGTGCCGACGCGGATGCCCGAGGGGTCCATCGGCTTGCGCTCGTCGAAGGGGATCATGTTCTTGTTGACCGTGATGCCGCACTGATCGAGCACCTCTTCGGCCTTCTTGCCGCCAAGCCCCAGCGGCGTGACGTCGACCAACATCAAGTGATTGTCGGTGCCGCCGCTCACCAGGCGCACTCCACCGGCCAACAGCGCTTCGGCCAACACCTTGGCATTGGCGATGATCTGCTTTGCATATTCCTTAAAGTCAGGACGCAGCGCCTCGCCGAAGCAGACCGCCTTGCCTGCCACGACATGCATCAGCGGCCCGCCCTGGATGCCGGGGAACAGATTGCGATCCAAATCCTTGGCGTATTCTTCGCGGCACATCGTCAAACCGCCGCGCGGACCGCGCAGCGTCTTGTGCGTGGTCGTCGTGACGAAGTCGGCCAGCGGCACGGGATTGTTGTGCAGGCCGGCGGCGACCAGACCCGCGTAGTGCGCCATGTCGACGAACAGCTTCGCCCCGCAATCGCGCGCGATCTGGGCGAACTTGTCGTGCGGAATTTCGCGTGGGTAGGCGCTCGCCCCCGCCACGATCAGCTTCGGCTTGTGCTCGCGGGCCAGCTTCGCCACCTGGTCGAAGTCGATGCGGTGGTCTTCGCGGCGCACGCCGTAGTTCAAAAAGTGATACAGCCGGCCCGAGATGTTCAGCTTCATGCCGTGCGTCAAATGGCCGCCATGCGCCAGATCGAGCCCCAGCACGGTGTCTCCCACTTCGAGAGCCGTGAGGTAAACGCACAGGTTGGCCTGGCTGCCCGAGTGGGGTTGGACGTTGGCGTGCTGGGCGCCGAAGAGCTGCTTCGCGCGGTCGCGGGCCAGATCCTCGACAACGTCGACGCATTGGCAACCGCCGTAGTAGCGCCGGCCGGGATAGCCCTCGGCGTATTTATTGGTCAGCACGCTCCCCACGGCCTGCATAACGGCGGGGCTGGTGTAGTTTTCGCTGGCGATCATCTCCAGGCCTTCTTCCTGGCGCTTGATCTCGCCGGCAATGGCGGCCCAGACATCGGGGTCTTCTTGTTCGATCCAGTTCATGGCGAGTCCGCGACCTCCAGAAAACGAATAACGACGCCGTCAGGCGAGTAGACACGGCGAGGAGCCGGCGAAACGTCTTATTCTCCGGACACGGGGGGGTGTCGTCAAATGGGGCTGGTATTCGACCGACAGGAGACTTTGAATCAGAGATTTTCGGGGCGTGCGACTGGTTTGGTAGACTTGCGGCATGTGGAAGGCACTCGCATGGACCGCCGTGTTTGCGTCGATCTGGGGAGTAGCCATCACTCTGCCAGTAGCCTGGAGGACGGAGAGTTACCCCGTGCCTGGATTCACTCGCTATGGGACCCAGGAGCAGCAACGCGAGGTCGTGACATTGCCAGCGACGTCACCATCCACCGGGGAAATCGCCTTTCGCGGCATCGGGGGATCGCTTGCGTCCGTATTCGCTTGGGCCTCCTACCAAGCGATGCGTCGCGCGCGGTAGGAGCAAAGGAAGGCCACCGCAGTTCGCCTGCAGAATAAGCAGGCGCCGCGACAGCAAGCGCGGAACGACTGGAGATGTCAGGCGTCGGGCGACGGCGTCAGCCCAAACTTCTCCCCTGGCCTGATCGGATGGCCGCGGAGGAAATCGGCGGCTGGCATCATCTGACGTCCGGCGGGCTGCACTTGTAACAGAGCCACGGCTCCCTCGCCGGCAGCGATCACCAGCTCGTGCTTGTCAGACGGGATCAAGGTGCCGGGTGTTGCGCCTTCGGTATTCGCGCGCACGTCGGCGCGGCCGATGATCAGTCGCAGCGGTTCGCCGCCAGAGCGCAGCCAGTCGGTGTATGCCCGGGGCCATGGCTGCAACGCGCGGACCTGGTTCTTGATCGCCACGGCCGGGCGCGACCAGTCGATCGCCCCGTCGGTTTTGCGCAGCCGACGGGCTTTGGTCGCGAGCGCCAAATCCTGCGGCAGGGCCGCGGTCTGGCCGGCCTCGATCGCGTCGAGCATCTTCATCACCAGCGGAGCACCAAGCGCCGCCAGGCGCGTTTCCAGCTCGACGGCGTTTTCATCCGGCTCGATCGGCGCGCTGGCCTGGGCCAGAACCGGGCCCGCGTCGACGCGCGGCGTCATGTGAATGATGCTGACGCCGGTTTCGGCCTCCCCCTTGTACAACGCCCAATTGATCGGCGCCGCGCCGCGATACTTGGGCAGCAGAGAGCCGTGCAGATTGATCGCGCCATGCGGGGCGAGCGCGAGCGTTTCGGCCGACAGGATCTGCCCGTAATCGGCGACGACGAACAGGTCGGCGGCGAACTCGGCCAGCCGGGCGCGCGATTCGGCCGTGTTCACATCCTCGGGGTCGAGGATCGGCGTGCCGCGCCGCACTCCTTCGTCACGCACTGGCGAAACGGCCGCGACCACTTTGCCGCGCACCACGCGCGGCGGCTGCGTCACCAGCGCCACGACCTCATGCCGGGTGTCGAACAACGCCCGAAACGTCGGGGCGGCAAACGGCCCGGTGCCGAACATGATGATTCGCATGGCAAAATAGTGGGCAGAGGGCAGCAGGCGGAAAGCAGTGAAGAAGAGTAGTCGGTAGTCAGTGGCCAGTAGTTAGTAGCGGCGATTTGCTGTTCCGGGCGGAGCCACCCTCTCGTGCCAGGAGAGAGGGGTAGTACGCCAGCGCGAAAGCTTACGTGCGCAGCGCTTCCAGTTCGCTCAGTCGGGCTGAGATCTTTTCGTCGTCCGGAATCTCGCCGCGCTGGCGGCGGTCGGCGAACTCGATCTCGAACTCCTCGAGCGTGTCTTTCAGCGACAAGCGAGTGGTCGGGCTCAAGCGGTCAATGAAAAGCACGCCATTCAAATGGTCGGTCTCGTGCTGCACCGCGCGGGCGAACAGGCCATCGATCGTCTCTTCGATTTCCTGTCCGCTCAGGTCGTAGGCGTTGACCGTGATCGTCTCGGGGCGGCGCACTTGGGCGTACAAGCCCGGCAGGCTCAGGCACCCTTCCTCGGCCTCGGCCGATCCTTTGGGGTCGCTCAGCACCGGGTTGATAAAGACCTGCTCCTCTTCGGCTTCGGCCGGGTCGCCGGTGAGGTTCAAGACGAACAGCCGGTAGGGCAAGTCAACCTGGTTGGCGGCCAGCCCAATCCCTTTGGCCTGGTACATGAGGTCGAACATTTCGCGGACAATTTTCCGCAGGTCGTCGTCGACGCGTCGCAGGGCCTTCGAAGTTCGTCGGAGCGTGGGGTGGGGAAAATGGATGATCCGCAAAGCGGGAAGCCTCCCGGGGGGTCGAAGTATCAGCTCAAGTGATTGAAGTTATTGTGGGAATTATAGTTCTGGCGGCCCCCCGGTAGAAGTCCGTACAGCGGGGGCGGTCCAGCGTAGAAGTGTCCCCTGCCGCGGACTCCACCGCCGTGCCCGCCGCTCTCGGCTGCAGGGCAGGCGCGGTTGGCGATTGCCTGATTTCCTCCTATGATTGGAAGTCTGGCGGTCCGAAGCTCGTCCAAGTTCCGTAAGTTGCCACTGTAGCCGCCGATAAATTGCGGTGGGTCGTCGCCCGCCCTGTGTGCTCCGTTCGTCGTTCTGTTTTCGAGGATTCGATCGTCATGGCCAAACAAGGCCCTCGCAAGAAGCTGCCGAAAGAACTCGCCGTCATCAACGCCGACAACTGCACCGGTTGCGAGGCGTGTCTGGAGGTCTGCCCTGTCGACTGCATCATGAAAGTGCAGCAGTACGACGCGATGTTCAATTTGCAAAGCTGGTGCGAAATCGACATCGAGCGCTGCGTCGGCTGCGAGGTGTGCGTGCACATCCCGCGCAAGAAGACCGATCCCTATGAATTGACGGTCTGTCCTTGGAACGCGATCGAAATGGTTCCCACCGAAGAGGTGGCGCAAGTCGTGGCCCAGATCGGCGGCCCGCCCGCCTACATCCAGGAAAACTGGGATCGCCTGGTGGGGACGGCGCAGCACCTGGCCGAGTTGAAGGCGAGCGGCTGAGCGCTCGCCACTTCGGAGTAGAAGAATTCGCGCCGTGGCCAGCGCACCCGGGTGCCCTCTTTGGCCGCGTCGGCAAAATTCGTCCGGTTTCCGTCGCGCGCCGTCTTTCGACAGCGTGAATCAACCGGTATCTTCGTTTTTGCCGTCACCGGGACCATTCACCCAACTCTTCGAATTCTTGCACTGCCATGCACATCAAAGACGCGACGTTTCTGGTAACCGGGGGTGGGTCAGGCTTGGGAGCCGCGACGGTGCGCGAACTGGTGACGGCCGGCGGCCGAGCGATCATCGCCGACGTCAACGAGGAGGCGGGGCGCTCCTTGGCCGGCGAATTGGGTAACGCCGCGCGGTTTGTCAAAACCGACGTCACTGACGAAGCCAGCGTGCAGGCCGCCGTGGACGAGCCGTGCGGACGTTCGGCAATTTGCGCGGCGCGGTCAATTGCGCCGGCATCGGCATCGCGGCCCGCGTGCTGGGGCGCGACGGCATCCACGACCTGGGCGTGTTCGCCCGCGTGATTCAGATCAACTTGATCGGCACGTTCAACGTGATTCGTTTGTCGGCCGCCGCGATGGCGCAAGGCGAGCCGCTGGCCGACGGCGAGCGCGGCGTGATCGTCAACACGGCCAGCGTGGCCGCCTTCGACGGCCAGATCGGCCAGGCCGCTTATTCCGCCTCGAAGGGGGGCGTGGTTGGCATGACCCTGCCCATCGCGCGCGAGTTTGCCAAGCTGGGCATTCGCGTCGTGACCATCGCGCCGGGCTTGTTCAACACGCCGATGATGGCCGCCCTGCCCGAAGAAGCGAAAAAATCGCTCGGCGCGCAGGTGCCGTTTCCGCCGCGGCTGGGCAATCCGAGTGAGTACGCGGCGCTGGTGCGGCACATCGCCGAGAACATCATGCTCAACGGCGAAACCATCCGCCTGGACGGCGCGATCCGCATGGCGCCGAAATAGCTTTTGTGATCAACCGGCCAGTTCGCGCGGCGGCGATTGCGAGATTTTGATTAGTCTTGCGCAAGTTCGCTCATAAAGCTTGAATTCGGCCCTGCGCAGTTCTTACGCTTGCGCGTGACGCTGTAGAAATCAATTCCGCGCAAAGGCCCATCCCCTCATGTCGACTGCCGATGTCAGCCGCTCCGCGCCGCAAGCATTCTCCGTGCGACGCGTGCTTCTCACGCTCATGCCAATTGTCGCCCTGCTGGGCGGCTACGTCGCTTACCAGCGCCACGCCTATCAGGCCGAAGCGCAACAGGAAGGGGAACGGCTGCTGCTGGGAACCTTGGGATTGGCAAAACCCACGAAGAACAAGCTCGACGCGCGTTTTGTCGATGCGGATGGCGATCTCGTGGCTGACGCACCGCAAGATACTACGAAATGGATCGATCCCGATGTTTTGCACTTCTCCTACATTGCCGGCGAGGATGCGCGCCGGCAGCAAGATGTTTGGCAGCAATTCTGCGAAGCGCTAGCCACAGCAACCGGCAAGAAAGTGGAATACTTGCTGCTTGACTCGCCCGAAGACCAGCTGCGCGCGCTGCTTGATGGCCGCTTGGAAATCGCGGGCGTGAATACCGGCAATGTCCCTACGGCGGTGAATGCCTGCGGCTTCGTGCCGGTTTCGACGTTGGGCGCCGGCGAAGGTTCGTTCGGCTACGCGGTCAATTTCCTGGTGCCCGCCGGCAGCTCGCTGCAAAGCATCCAAGACGTGCGCGGCAAGACGATCGCGCTGACCGAGAAAGGAAGTAATTCCGGCTATAAAGCGCCGCTAGTGCTGCTGATGAGCGATTTCAATATCTTTCCGCAACGCGATTTCGATTGGGTTTACACGTTCGGTCACGAGGCGTCGATCAAAGGAATCGCCGCCGGCAAGTATCAGGTGGCCCCCGTCGCCAGCGACATGTTGGCCCGCGCGATCGCCCGCGGCGGGATTACGCCGGAACAGTACCGTGTGATTTACGTCTCTGAGCGATTCCCCCCGGCGGCGCTGGGTTACGTCTACAACTTGAAGCCAGAGCTCGCGGCGAAGATCGCCGAGGTTCTAAAGACGTTTCCCTGGCAGGGAACGGCCCTCGAACAGGAATTCGCTCCGGCCGGCGATACGGAATTCGTGCCCGTGAATTACAAGAACGATTGGGCACTGATCCGCCGCATTGACGATGCGATGGGCACGACGCACGTCGTCAAATAGCGGGCAGTAGACAGTTGCCAGTAACCGGTAGTTAGTCGTTGGACGGGAGAGTACAGCGGAAAAATTCGAATCCTCTCCGCTGGCGGGTGAGGGGAAAGCGTTCACGACTTGTCGGCTGCAGGCGGAGCGCTGTCGGCAGTTCAAAACTGCGGTGGCCGTTGCGCGGCAAGTCTTCGCCGTCGTCGAGTAACGATTCGCAGGCAGCCATCGGGCGCAAAAAGAATGCCACCAGGTCGCTTCGGAAAGCAACCTGGTGGCGGCGCGGGAAGAAAGGTTCGTGCACAACGGCGTCCGTGGACGCAGTTAGTCTCGGTGCGGCGTATCGTGATGCGGATTCAAACGGATTGCCGGCGACGGAAACTAATGTCGTGGAACCAAAGGTCAGGTCGAAATCGAGGGTGACGATCAACCTGACGCCCGGCACTATAGAGTGCCAGCATTCGATTCGTATCAGCGTCAAGTTAGATTTTGACTTAATCCACTTCGCCGGTTGTCGCCCCACCTAGGTTGGCGAACTTTAACGATGGGCCTTGGCCTTTTCGGTCAAGCGAGAGACCACGGCCGCGAATTCCTTGCGCGCCGCGGTGTAGCCGTCGACAGTTTTCTTATCGCTGCCGCGCAGATAGTCGAGAATGATTTTCTCGGCGCCGACAAACTCATCCGCGATCTCGGCGACGGCCGCCGCGATGCGCACGGGTATGCTGGCGACGCCGTTGGTATCGCCGTGAAGTAAGTCTCCCTGCGCGACGGTCAAGCCGCCGACGCGCACCGGCAAGCCGACGTGCAGCATGTGGCAGTAGCCGTGCGAGCAGATCGTGCCACCGGTGAAGACCGGATAGCCAATCGCGCGGACCTGGTCGAGGTCACGCCCCGCGCCGCTAGTGATCAGCCCGACCGAGCCGTAGGCCTGATACGTCGAGCACATGATTTCGCCGAACGTGGCCGCGACCGGAGGATCGTCGAGATCCTGAAAGACAATCACGGCGGGGCCGGGCAATTCGCCGAACGTCGCCAATTGCTTTTCGATCGAGCTGTAGGCGTCGCCGCCGGCGGGCGGAGCGTCACTACGGAAAGCCGTGGTGCAGGCAAAGCCCACCATCGGCGGCATTTCTGGGAAGCAGGACTTGATACGACCATCCATGTAACCGCGATTGCGCGGGATGACATCGAACAACTCGATGACGTTGCAGATCGTGGGCGTGTCGAACTTGCGAAGCTTGTCGAGCGTGGCGGCGGTAATGGCCATGTGCGGCAACCTGTTTCCGAAAAGAAGGCATTTACGACATGGGCAAAACTACCAAGCAGGCGCCGCGCGTCAAGCGACGAGGCACCCCGACCACAACAAGGAAGCATTTGCGGCGGCGACAGGGAGCATTCTTGATCGACTATCTAATTACCGGCTACTGACTACTAACTACTCTCTTCACTCTTCCTCACTGCCCTCCGCCCGCTGCCCACTATTTCTCAGTGCATCCCCGTCTCGCCCGTGAGCGCTTTGACCAGGTCACTGACCACTGTTTTGGCGTCGCCGAAGAGCATCCAGGTCGCGTCGCCGTAGTACAGTTCGTTGTCGATTCCCGCGAAGCCAGGGTTTTTGCTGCGCTTAATGGCAAAGACGGTGCGCGCTTTGTCCGCCTCGATGATCGGCATGCCGTAGATCGGGCTCGAACGGTCGTGCCGCGCCGCCGGGTTCACGATGTCGTTGGCGCCGATGACCAGGGCCACGTCGACGTGCGGCATTTCGGCGTTTATTTCATCCATTTCGACGAGGTCGTTGTACGGAATCTCGGCCTCGGCCAAAAGCACGTTCATATGGCCAGGCATGCGACCTGCGACCGGATGAATGGCAAACTTCACCGTGGCGCCGTTTTTCTTCAGAAAGTCATACAGCTCGCGGACGCGATGATGTGCTTGCGCCACGGCCATACCATAGCCGGGCACAATCACGACGTGCCGCGCCATTTCCAGGATCTGCGCCGCCCCCTCGATCGTTTCGCTCTTGTAGTTTTGCTCCGTACCAGTCGCCGCCGCGGCCTTAACCTGGCCAAACGCACCAAACAGGACATTCAAGAACGAACGGTTCATCGCCCGGCACATGATGATCGACAAGATCAAGCCGCTCGAACCATCAAGGGCGCCGGCGGTGATCAGCAGCTTGTTATCGAGCACGAATCCCATCGCCACGGCCGACAGCCCTGCGTAGGAGTTTAAAATCGAGATCACCGTCGGCATATCGGCGCCGCCAATCGGAATGATCAACAGCACGCCAAAGGCGAGCGCGAGAACCACGATCGACAAGAACGCCAGCGCAGACCAACTCTCGGCGGGGAAAAGCACCAGCGCCGCCCCCAGTCCTACGGCCAACAGAAGCAGCCCGATGTTTCCAATGTTTTGCAGCGGGTAAGTGATCGGCCGCTGCGGAACCCATTTCAGTTCTTGTAGCTTGCCGGCCGCCATCAAGCTGCCAGTGAAAGTGACGAAGCCCAGAATCACTTCGGCCACGAGCGCCGCGGTGCGAAACGGGGTCAACCGTTCGATCCCTTCGCCGCGCATGACGAAGTATTCGGCCGTGCCGACCAATCCCGTGGCCAGGCCGCCAAAGGCGTGCGAGAGCGCCGTGCGCTGCGGCACGGCCGTTAGCGGCACACGTGACAACGGCACACCCACGGCGAATCCGGCCACGATGGCGCCGAGAATCCACAGCTGATGTTCGAGCTGGCCGTAGGCGGCTGCCACTTCGATCCACGTGGCCACCACCGCGAGAACCATGGCCACAATGCCGAAAGTGACCCCGCGACGGGCCGTTTTGGGATCGTTCATCCCGTGCAACGACAGGACGAACAGAGCCGTGGCCACGACGTAAGCCAGCTGTACCGCGGAGTGAATCATGGCGATCGGCCGTCACGAGCCTCGGTCGCCTTGAACATCTTCAACATGCGATCCGTGATCAGGAAACCGCTGACGATATTGGTCATCGAGGCAAACAACGCCACGGCGCCCAGCAGCCGAATCGGCGCCGGGTAGTCCGCACCGGTCACGATGATTGCCCCGACCACTGCGATCGCCGAGATGGCGTTCGTCAATGACATCAGCGGCGTGTACAAGAGCCGCGATACGCGACGAATTACCCCCAAGCCGACAAACGTCGCCAGCACGAAGACAAAGAGCATCGACCAATAGTCGAGCGCCGGGGCGGCGTGACTTGCCGGGGAGAGATCCGTTGGCGCGATTTCTTCGGCCAGCACCGCTGCCGGACAACACATCGAGCTCAGCACCGTGATCAATGTCAGCATTGCGCATCGAGACATGAGGGCACGCGCTCGCATTTTTTTAGGTTCCACTAACCACGGCTCTGGCTAGCATGTCGCCTGGTGGCCGGAGTGTCAAACTCGGCCGTTCACTACCGTGTATCGCGCTGTCAAACGACCGCCTGCGGGGCGTGCCCCTCTCGTGTGCTCTGCAGGCGGGTGTGCTAGACTAGGAGCAGTTACCGTGCCGTGCGGGCACACCGCGTGATGCTTTGAGCTTCTGATGATTTTGCTAATCGATAATTACGATTCGTTCACCTACAACCTGGTGCAGCGGCTGGGCGAGATTGACCCGGCGCTGGAACTTGAGGTCGTACGCAACGATCAGATTACGCTCGACGAGATCGAAGCGCGTGAGCCGACCCATTTGATCGTCTCGCCCGGCCCATGCACGCCGAACGAAGCGGGCATCTCGGTCCCTTGCATTGAACGCTTCGCCACCGAGATTCCGATCCTGGGCGTCTGCCTGGGACACCAATCGATCGGTCAGGCGTTCGGCGCCGAAATTGTCCGTGCCAAGCGGCTCATGCATGGCAAAACCGATCTGGTCTATCACGATGGTCGTGGGCTTTTCGCTGGTCTGGAAAATCCGTTTCAAGCCACGCGTTATCACAGCCTCGTTATTCGACCCGGCACGCTGTCCGACGAATTCGAAGCCTGCGCCTGGTGCGATGGCCCCGATGGCGAGCGCGAGATCATGGGCATTCGCCATCGCCGCCTGCCGATTCACGGACTGCAGTTTCATCCCGAAAGCTTTCTCACGCCGCGCGGCTCGGACACTGTCTCTTATACACATCTGACGCTGCCGACGCGACGCCCAGCGGCAAGAAGTAAACCGCATGCTCTCCGTCGACGAAGCGCTTAAGCTGATACTCGCCCGCGCGCAGCCGCTTGCGGCGCGTACCATGGCGCTGGCCGATGTCGATGGATTGATTCTGGCCGAGGATGTTGCCAGCCCCATCGATTCGCCTCCTTACGACAAATCGATCGTCGACGGTTACGCGGTGGTTGCGGCGGATTTGGCCACAGGCGAAGCGCGGTTGAGAATCCTCGAAGAAGTCGTGGCGGGCGAGGTGCCACGTGCGACCGTCACGGCAGGAACCGCGACACGGATCATGACCGGCGCGCCAATCCCTGCGGGCGCGGACGCCGTGGTAATGGTCGAGCGGACTTCGCATCACGCGCATACCGACGCCCACCATTTAGGCACCGTCTTCATTCGCGATGCTGACGTGCGCGCAGGGCGCAACATCTTGCGCCGTGGCACGTCGCTGTGTGCCGGGGACGTCGTCCTCCGCTGTGGCGCCCCGCTGCGAGCCATCGAAGTGGGAATTCTGGCCGAAGTGGGACGGGCGGTCGTCGCGGCGGTGCCGCGCCCTCGTGTCGCGATTCTGGCGACCGGCAACGAGTTGGTCGAACCGGATCAAACGCCTGCAGCGGGACAGATACGCAACTCGAACGGACCACTGCTGGCTGCGGCGGTGCGTGCCGGTGGAGGCGATCCCCTGCTGCTGGGCATTGCCCGCGATTCCGAGGAGGACCTGCGCGCGAGAATCGCCAGCGGATTGCAGGCTGATGTGCTAATCCTTTCCGGCGGAGTCTCGGCAGGCGTGCTGGACCTGGTGCCAAGCATTTTGAAAGAGCTGAAAGTCGCAGAAGTCTTCCACAAGCTGCGACTCAAGCCCGGGAAGCCGATGTGGTTTGGCGTCGCGCAGCGCGAAGCACATCAAACGCTCGTCTTCGGCCTGCCGGGAAATCCGGTCAGCAGCTACGTCTGTGGCGAGTTGTTCGTCCGTCCCGCACTCGAGCGACTGGCAGGAAGGCCGGGGCACGGTTTGCGTCGCCTCCGCGCTACTTTGGCGCGTGATGTTCAGCAGCGCGGCGATCGGCACACGTTTTTGCCGGCCGTTTGTCACCTGTCGGACCAGGATCAGGCCCGCGCGGAACCGGTCACCTGGCATGGCTCGGCAGATTTACGTGGTCTGACAGCGGCCAATGCACTGTTGTCACTCCCACCGGGGGACCGTGTGTTTCATGCGGGCGAAATCGTTGATCTTGTCCTGCTTGATCAAGCGTAGTCATAGATGCCTGCGATCAAGCTGACCTGGGCAAAATCACGCGGCTGCCGTAGTCTGGAATTGCGTTGAGCCCGATCGTTCTGACTGCTTTCGCTTGTCACCTGCGACACTGCTAGCTTGCCCTGCAGTGAGCGAATTACAGATTCTGCCGCGGCGCCTACTGTCTTTACTTGGCCGTATGTCATCGATCATGCCCCACGTTCCGTCGCGCACCAGCAATCGACGAACCGCTGCATCACCCGAGCACGACCGTGGCGGGATGCGTGTCGAGGCGGCGGCGCGCACGCCTGAGACTGTTCCGCGCAGTGCGATCACACTGGCTGGCGGAATGCTGGGAAGTCTTTTGCTGTGGCTGTCGTTGCCACCGGTGGGCTGGTTTCCCCTGGCCTGGATCGCTCCGGTGCCATGGCTCGTGCTGGCGCGCCGCACCGAATTGCCGGGACGCCGTCCCTATGTCGCGTTGTGGCTGGCCGGGTTCGCCTTCTGGCTGGGCGCGCTGCACTGGCTGCGGTTACCGCATCCGGCCACCAGCCTGGGCTGGCTGGCGTTGTCGTTCTACCTGGCGTTTTATTTACCGATCTTTGTGGCCCTGTCACGCGTCGCTGTGCACGAGTTACGCTTGCCGATCCTCCTGGCGGCGCCTGCCCTGTGGGCCGGACTGGAATTGGCGCAGTCGCATTTGCTCACCGGAATCAATATCGCCACGCCCGCGCATAGCCAGTATCGCTGGATCGAGTTGATTCAGATCAGCGACCTCTGCGGCGGCTACGGTGTGAGCTTTGTGATCGTGTTAGTTGCCGCTTGTATCGCCCGCGCGTGGCCGGTCGACGGCGCGGCGCGCGCATGGTGGCCCGCGATTCCAGCAACCGCC
>CAMFLN010000005.1 GCA_945957305.1 uncultured Planctomycetaceae bacterium
TCCTGGTACCACGCACCATCGATACCCCCGGCGAGGGGACGCCCGGGGCGCGGCTCTCGATTAACCTGCTCCTTCTGGCGCTATTCGCCGCGCAGCATTCCATCATGGCGCGGCCGGCCTTCAAATGCATCTGGACACGCCTTGTGCCTACGCCAATCGAGCGCACGACTTACGTGTTTGCTTCCTGCGTGGTGACTGTCCTCATGATGCTCGAATGGCAGGGTATGGAGTGCGTCGTGTGGGATGTGCAGACGCGCGAATTACGAGCCCTCTTGTGGACGTTATTCGGAGCGGGCTGGTTGTTGGTGCCCGCCGTAACTTTTCTGCTGAATCATTTCGATCTGTTCGGCACGCGGCAGGTCTGGCTGCATCTGCGCGGCCAGGAATACCAACCTTTACCGTTCCGCGTGCCGGTGCTCTATAAACGAGTTCGACATCCGCTGTATCTGGGATGGGGCTTGGCCTTTTGGGCCATTCCGACGATGACGGTCGGCCATCTGCTATTCGCCGGCGTGATGACCGGCTACATGGCGCTCGCGGCGCTCGTCGAAGAACGCGACTTGCTCGCTCATTTCGGCCGTCCCTACGAAGAGTACCGCCGCCGGGTGCCGATGTTCGTGCCCCGGTTACGTTCCGCAACTTCCGAAAGGATTACGACGGTCGATGTCGAAAACCGGGCGACGGTTTAGCGCCGTTGCAGTCGGGCACGAGGCCGGTACATCCACGTGACAAGCGCGGCGGCCATCATCGCCAATAGGAATGAGCCCGGTTCCGGGACCGGGTTGACCAGGTTCTGGCCTGATTGGTCGACGTAGATGTCGTCGAGATAAACCGGGCCAATGTTTTCCTGCGGGTTGGGAGGAAAGTTGGCTAGGTTCCGCCCGGTGGCGATAAACAGCGTGACCAGGTTGTTCGTGGTCGTGCCATTGCGAAAGGTGAATGAGCTGTTTCCCTGGCTGGTGAGCAGTGTCTGCGACGCGAATTCACTCCCCTGGATATAGAACTGGGTTGTATCGGTCGTGTTGTTGATCACCATCCAGATGTTGTACCAGGACAATGGGCTGACATCGGTGGTAAGTTTCTGCACACCATTGACGTCTCGCACCGCGAGATTGTCGAAGCCGGGCGTGAACGACGCCGCGAGCTGACTGCGGAACTGCGTGAACGAATTGAAGATCGTGTCGCTGATTGGATTGGCGACGTCGGTCATGCCGATCGACAGGTCGACGCTTTTGATGTCCCAGGCCATGCGAAAGAAGAGAGTGGCGGTTGTGCCGTTATTCATTTGCACGGCGGGATCTGTGTTAATCGTTTCTCGATGCCCCAGCCGGCCGCTGGTGAAACCACCGGCGCCGATCGCGAGTACGCGGTTCGACGAATCGAGCGGGTCGGCGGCGACACCCGCCGCGGTCGGGTTGTTGCCCGCCTCGGCCGTCCAATCCCCCTGTCCATTGATGGCGCTGCCAACCGAGTACGAGCTGAAATTATCAATCAATGTGAACGTCGCCCACGATGTTGCCGGAGCAAACGCCGCAAGTGCCAGACTGGTCGCCAGCAAACGCGCCGCGAAAACCCATTGAAAATTCTGGTGCAGGGAAAGCCAAATCATCACATAGTCCGAATCGTGGTGTGTACAGGAAACCGCGCAGCAGCGCAGCGGACGCGCGCGGCTGACAAGCGAGCAAAGGATGATCAAGAGAGCACCGGGCAGAGAATCTCGCCGAGAGACGATAAGGGGCTGTCAGGCGGCCTGACTCAGCGTGCGAATCCGGCGATACGGAGGGTGCTACAAGCGGGTTTCAGTGGCAGGCCCACGTGAGAGGCGCCGCATTGCGGCGCGACGGAGAGGATTGTCGCTACTCATGTTGACAATAATGTCACCGTGCATGACCTGCAAGGATTCTGTCGCAGCGGGGCTATTTTAGGCTCATTCACACCTGCTCTGCACAGATGTTCTGCACTCCCGTTCTGCACCGGGGGGCTGTCGCAGCGTGATCAAGCGGCGCGCTTTTGCGGAGCACCCGGGACAGGCGGTTGCCTGCCGCTGGCTGACGGCGGGCCCTGGATCATGGGAGCAGGCGGGGCCGGTCTCGGCATCGCCGGACCCGGCTGGACGGGCGGAGCCTGACCTGGCGGGACCGGTACAGGCATCGCCGGTCCCTGCGGCACCGGCCCTTGAATCACGGGGGCCGGTCCCGGTGCGGGAATCTCTTCCTCGGCGGGCGCCGCCGGCGCTCGCATGAATGGAATCCTGATTCTCGGCGGCGGGGGCGGCGCCGGGATCATCTGGATCGGACCGCCAAGGTAACGCCAACCGCCGCCCAGCGCTTGATACGCGTTGACCACGGCTGACAGTTGTTCCTGTTTGGTTTCGATAAGCACGATCCGCGCTTCATTGCGGTCGCGCAGAGCGGTCAACACATCGAGGTATTCGACGCGGGCATTTTGGAAAAGCTTGTTGGCGACGTCGACCGCCGATTCGAGGCTGGTCAACTGCTGACGCTTGAGTTCGATACTCTGGCTGTAGTTTTGCACCTTGGAAACGAGGTTGATCACCTCGGTGAAGGCCTCAAGAACCGTACGTTGATATTCATACAACGCCTGCAGCTGCTTGGCGTTGGCATTCATAAAGTCCGCCTGAATCGCGCGCCTATTGATCAGCGGGGCGACCAAGTTGCCGGCGACGCCGTAAATCAAGGATTCAGGCGTGTAGAAGATGTAGCGCGGGTTGAAGGCTTCGTAGCCGACGCCCGACGTGATAATCAGCTTGGGAAAAAAGTTGGCGCGGGCGACGCGGATGTCCAGACCCGCCGCCTGCAGGTCGCGCTCGGCTTCGCGAATGTCGGGCCGGTTCTGCAATAACTGCGAAGGGACACCCACACGCAGGGCTTGCAACTGTAGATCAAGGAACTGGACCGAAACTCGTTCGACCGGCTGCGGAAAACGACCGCAGAGGAAGTTGATGCGGTTTTCGGTCTGTATGATGTCCTGCCGGACGATCAGCTTCTGGCTCTGGTTTTTGCGCACTTCTGCCAGGAACCGTTGGACGCCTAACTCCGTGCCGCGGGCTCCCTCTTTTTGCGCCTTGGCCAACTCGAGGCTTTGCTCCATCAGCGCGATCGTGCCATCCAACGTCTCCAACTGCTTGTCCAGCGACATCAGCCGGTAATAGTTCTCGGCGATTTCAGCGACGAGCCGGGTAACCACGTAGTTTCGACCGTCGACCGTGCCCAGGTAGCGCAGCCCCTGCGCGTCGCGGGCATTGCGCAATTGTCTCCAAATGTCGATCTGCCAGCTGATGTTGGCGGCCATCAAGAAGTCTGGCAGCGGGTTGGGAAACGGATTGCCGTTGGGCGAGACGATCTGGCTCAGGTCGGCGCCCAGCGGCGTATACGTGCTGAGCTTTTCGTACGAGGCGGTTCCTCCGAGGGTCAGCATGGGAAGGAACGCACCGCTGCGGCGCCACACTTCGTTGTTCGCGATTGCGATATCCTGGGCCAGGATGCGCAGTTCCTGATTGTAGAATAGCGCCTGGTCAATCAAGCCCAGCAGTTGTGGGTCGTTGAAAAACTCGGCCGGCGGAACTTGCGCCGAATTGTCAGGCGTCGTCGTGCCATTGAAGTCGGGCGGGATCGGCGCTGCCGGTTGGGGGCCATGCAGTTTCGGGATTCCACAGGCTGGTATGGTCAATACCAGAGCGCCGATGAGCGCGGCCACGACGGCGCTGGGAACACGCTTCGTATTCGAAGAGCTCGCTACCTTCTTCATACGTCTCGTCCTTGAGAAGCCTTGCGCTGGTCGGCCATCTCTCTTCGAGACACTGGTCCCCTGGGGGATCGCCCGTGCCACGAATCAAGATGGATTCACGATCGCGACTGCGCTCCGCCACTTGTCCCGTCGCTTTGAGTCCCAGCCCCCGATCACTGCGACGGACGTGCACGAGCTTCCTGCTCGCGCACACTATGCGCTTACACTGGACTTCATCGTCGGCCCAAGTAGCAGGGCGGTGAAGAATTGCACGCTGGCCTTACAGCCTAACACGCGTTACGCAAGTGACTTACGCGGCACTGCATGCTAGCACTTGCGATTCAAGCAGATGGGAAATTAAGAGCCGGCGGCACTGGCTTTTTCCCGGCCACTAGGCCGTGGGCCTTCCACACGCGCTGAACCATCGCCGGCGACGTCCCCAACGCAGCGGCGAGCGTCCGCGTGCTCCAGCGCCCCGGTCGCGGGGGCGGTTCATGCAGGGTCTTATCGAGAATCTGCTGGGCGAGAGTCTGGGACCTGCTTGTTCGTGCAATCCCGCGGGGCGCATCCTTTTCTATGCCTGCCAACCGTTGCTCGGCAAAACGCTTGCGCCACAAGCAGATGGTCTTGGCCGCGCAGCGCAGTTCCAACGAGATCTCATTGTTACGCATTCCGGCGGCCGCCAAGAGCACGATTTTGGATCGCAACACCAGGCGAGCCGGCGTCGAACGACCGCGGGCCCAGCGTTCGAGAGTGGCCCGCTCGGCGTCAGACAGCATGATAGCAGGCGCGGCCCTCATGCCCCGTGCACTTTCGGCGAGTGTAAATCTGACACCGCTTTCGAGTAGCTGTGGCTGAATCGCGCAGCCTGCCGGACGATGCTACCAGCCTGTGCTCTGTCGCCGCACGGAGATAAAAGGCGCTGCATGTTTTTCTGGTGGTTGCGCATGGTAGCGGCTGCGGAAGTTTTGACGACAAGTGACTCTGCTAGCAGGTACAGAGCAATCGTAAGCAGGAACACGTTCGCGCGGTTGCCGCAGCACCCTCGCACCGCGCTAGCGGCACACGAGTGAATCACGATCGCCGCTGTTTTGTCGCGGCGGCGGCGCTACGCGGGGTGCTCCAGCACTTCGCTGAGCGGTTCAGCCGTCTCGTCTTGCAAGAGCTTGCGATCGCCCGACAACTTCGCGAACACGTAATACAAGCCGGGGATGACCAAGACGCCAATGACGGTGCCCAACAACATGCCGCCGACGGCGGTGGTCCCGATGGTGCGGTTGCCGATGGCGCCCGGGCCGGTGGCGCGGACCAAGGGAATCAAACCCGCGATAAAGGCGAACGATGTCATGAGAATCGGCCGGAAGCGAAGTTTGCCCCCTTCGATGGCCGCGTCTTTGATGCTGATACCTTCATGATGGCGTTGCACGGCGAATTCGACGATCAGAATCGCGTTCTTGCCCAGCAGACCGACAAGCATGACCAAGCCAATTTGGGCGTAGACGTCGTTCGCCAGCCCCATAGCCTGCAAGAACAAGAAGGAGCCAAAAATGCCAACTGGCAGCGACATAATTACGGCCAGTGGCAGAATGAAGCTTTCGTACTGTCCGACCAGCACGAGGTAGACGAAGATCACCACGACCAGGAAAATATAAACGGCTGTGTTGCCCTTTAAGGCTTCGTCATACGAGAGTCCTTCCCACCCTAGCGTATAGCCAGGCGGCAAAGTCTCGGCGGCGACTTCTTTAATCGCATTGATGGCTTCACCGCTGCTGTATCCGGGGGCCGGCGCGCCTTGAATCGCGGCCGAAGGATAGAGGTTGTAGCGGTTGATTTCGTTCAACCCTTGCTGCTTTTTCAACTTCATGAACGACGAGTAAGGGACCATTTCCCCCTTGTCATTCTTGACGAACATATTCTCAAAATCTTCGGGAAACCGGCGAAACTCGGGCGACGCCTGGACGAAGACCTTGTAGAACTGCCCGAACAAGATGAACCCCTGTTGCCAGGTGCTACCCACGACAGTCGAAAGGTTGTCCATCGCCTTGAAGATGGACACTCCCTTCTGCATGGCGACGTCGTTGTCGATGACAATTTCGTACTGCGGGTAATTGCTGGCAAAGAAGGTGAAGAGACCGCGCACTTCTTTGCGCTTGGCCAACTCTTCGAGGAACTTGTCGGTGACCTCGCCGAGGCGCTTGTAGTCCATGGTGTTCGTCTTGTCGAGAACACGCGTGGAGAAGCCGCCGGCGGCGCCGAAGCCGGGGACGGCCGGCGGTTCGAAAAACTCCAGCTTGACGTTCGAAATCTGCCGCCCTTCGCGTTCGAGCTCGGTGATGATCTGTTTCGACGTCATCTTCCGCTCGTGCCAGGGCTTCAAGTTGATCAAGCAGGTGCCGGCGTTCGAGCCGCGCCCTTCGGTCAACACTTCATAGCCGGCCAACGACGAGACGGAGTGCACGCCGTCGATCTTCTTGGCGATATCCTGTAATTCATGAGATTTGGCATTCGTATATTCGATGGTCGAGCCGGGCGGAGTCTGAATGATTCCGTAAATCATGCCCTGGTCTTCGAGCGGAATAAAACCAGTCGGCAGCACGATGTTGATGAAGAAAATTCCGACACCAAAGCCCACGATGACAAGCATTGTCAGCATGCGCTGCGACACCACGGGGCGCAAGAACGACGCATAGCCGCCGGTGACCTTTTCGACCCCACGATCGAAGAACCGTAAAAATATCGCCAAGGGAGTGCGCCGCTTGTGCCCGGTATGTGGCTTCAAGATCATGGCGCATAAGACGGGGGTCAGCGTCAATGCCACGACGCCCGAGAGCACAATCGACGTCGCCATTGTGATGCCGAACTGGCGATAAAACGTGCCCACGGGTCCCGTCATGAACGTCACCGGCACGAACACGGCTGTCATCACCAAGGTAATGGCGATGATGGCCCCGCTGATTTCGTTGATCACCTCGCGTGTCGCCTGGTAGGGCGAGAGGTGTTTCTCATGCATCTTGGCATGCACAGCCTCGACGACCACGATGGCATCGTCGACGACCACGCCGATCGCGAGCACCAGCGCAAAAAGCGTGATCAGGTTGATCGACAGCCCGAGCAGCTGCAAAAAGAAGAACGTCCCGATCAAGGACACGGGCACGGCCAACGTGGGAATCAGGGTCGAGCGCCAATCTCCGAGGAATAAGAAGACCACGAGTGAGACCAGGATAAAGGCCTCGAAGAGCGTATGCAGCACTTGTTCGATCGAGGCGTCGAGGAAGCTCGAAACGTCGTAACTGACCTCGTAGGTCATGCCTGCGGGAAACGACGTCTCTTTGATCTCTTCGAGCTTTTCCTTTACTTGCTCGATGACCACGGCCGCGTTGGTGCCGGGCAATTGCTTGAGCACGATGGCCGCCGAGGGATGGCCGTCGATGTCCGAGTAGATGTTGTAATACGACGGGCCCATGTCGATCGTGGCCACGTCTCTCAGCCGCAGGTTGATGCCGTTGGGGTTGGCCTTGAGAACGATGTTCTCATATTGCTCGGGCTTGTTGTAACGGCCCACCCAGGTCAGCACGTACTCGACAGTTTGCGAGGTGCGGCCTGTCGCCTGTCCAAGTCGGCCAGGCGAGCCGATCATACTCTGCTCGCCCACGGCCTTCATGATGTCGTCTGCGGAAATATTGTAGGCCCGCATTCGATCGAGATTGAGCCAGACACGCATGGCATAGGCGCGGCTGCCGAGAATGTTGGCGCTGCCGATGCCACGCACGCGCTTGATCTCGGGGACGATGTTTACGTAGGCGAAGTTGTAGAGGAAGTTCTGGTCGTGGCTTTCCTCGGTGCTGTAGATGTTCACGTACATCAACATGCTCGTCATCATCTGCATGACGACGATGCCTTCGAGCTCGACCAGCGGAGGAAGTCGTTGCTTGACGGTCTGCACGCGGTTCTGCACGTTCAAGACCGCGATGTCGGGATCCGTCCCGGGCTCGAAGATGATCATGATCGTGGCTTCGCCGGCGCTGGTCGCGGCCGAGGCCATGTACCGCATGTTCGGCACGCCGTTGATGGCCTGCTCGAGGATCACCAGCACCGAGTCGACCAGCACGTTGGCGCTTGCGCCTGGATAGGCGACCGTGACGACCACACTGGGGGGCGCCACGTTGGGGAATTGCGAGATGGGCAACGTCGTAATCGACATTCCGCCCAGGAACAGGATGATGATCGAAATAACGATCGCCAGCGCCGGTCTGTGCAGGAATTTCGAAAACATAATCTACAGCGAGAGTAGAGAGTGGCCGATTGTCGTCGCGGAGGAGACGCTGCTATTCCGCATGGTATTTCAAGTTAGCAGCGACATGATCCGAGGGACGATCTTCGTATTCCACCTTCTCGCCGTCGCGAATCTGCCGGATTCCTTCCAGGACGATCTTATCGTTGACGGTAATCCCTTTTTCGATCACGAAGATGTCGTCCAGTTCGTTCGAGTATTCGATCTCGCGCTGATGGGCCACGTCGTTTTCGTCGATGACATAGACGTAACGCTTGGCGAGCACTTCAAAGGTCGCTCGCTGCGGAATGACCACCGCATCATTCTGTACGCGGCTGAGCAGCACGGTGCCGGTCTGACCATGCCGCAGCAGTCTTTCGGGATTCGGAAAGTCGGCCCGGAAGGGAATGTTGCCCGTCTCGTTGTTGAAGTCGGCCTCGATCGCGCCGATCTTGCCCAGGTGTTGAAACTTGCTGCCGTCGGCGAGTTGCAGCTCGACTTTCAAATCATCCTTGTGCGGGTCCTGCATGTATTCCAGGTAGCGGGCTTCGGGGACGTTGAAATAGACCCACATGGTGCCGTTGTCGGACAGCGTGGTCAGAATCTCGCCTTCTTGCACCAGGCTGCCTTGTTGCTGTTGCAAGCGGTCAATGATGCCGTCGAACGGCGCTTTGACAGTGGCGAAGTCGAGTTCGGCCGCGGCCAATTTCGCCTTGGCCTGGGCACGTGCGAGTTCCGCCTCGCGCAAGCTGACTTCATTAACCGAAACGACTTTGTCCTCGCACAGCTTCTTGGTGTAATTCAGTTGCAACTGTGCGAGCTTGGCTTCGGCGTTCTCGGCATCGAGTTTGGATTGATACAGGATCGGCCGGACCGTGAACAACAGGTCCCCTTCCTTCACGCGTTGCCCTTCCTTGACGGTGATGGCCTCGAGATAGCCCATCTCCAAGGTGCGCAGCTTGATGTGACGCTGCGAATGGATCTGGCAGACGTAGGGCTGCGTGATGGTGATGTTTTGTGCGACCGGAGTCGTGGCCACGACCTTATGCGCTTCGTGGTGCTGCTCCTCGCGATGCATGTTGCAAGCAGGCAACGCGAGAGCAGTCATCGCCAGAAGGACGGCCGCCAATGGTGAGTGTTTAATCGCGGTCAGATGACGGGGACAATGCACAGACGAACTCCCACGTGTGACACGAGTCATGACGAGCCTGTTTCCTTGCGATGTGGTCACGTTCGACTTCTCCAACCTTGCCCGTCCGCCGCGGATCAATGCATGAGTGCTGAAGTGGAATTGTGACGCGGTGGCTGTGTTCAGCGGAACTCCCGCTGGCGGCCGCGTGTTGAATCTGCTCCCAACGACGAATGACGATACTCAATGCACGACAAGCATGTCGTATTACCAGTATCGCATTTTAAGTTGCCGTGCAAACGAAACACACCCATACCTGACCGAAAAGTAATCGCATCAGCTCGCCCCCCAAAGCTGGCGGTAAAGACTTATTCTTGTTTTGTGCTTGTCAGTGCCGCGGCGTCTGACGAAACCGCAAGCTTCTTTGCTCTTGCGGGTCGCCGCGGGGAAGGAGAAGGAAGGATTCTCCGGCCGACACCGATTATCGGAACTTGCCGACCAAGGAACTCGCCGCGGCCGATTGCCCCGCATAGGCGAATGAGAATTGACTACAACTCTGTCGTGTTTGACTTGTCGTATATTACAAGTAGGATGATTTGTCGGGGTCATTCGGGGAGGATCCTAGGCTGCAGGGGGATTGCCATGTCCAAGGCTGCCATGACAAAGACTGGCGGGCGAGCGCACGTCAGTCGGCGCAGCACAACAAGCGCGCAACGATCGCGCGCGCGGATTTTGGCGACCCGCGTCGCCAAATCAACCGGGCGCGCTCATGGCTCGTCAGTGCCCACTGGTGAAGTGGGCGTGAATGGCACGCGGTGGACATTCCTCACCAACCACACCCACGTGTTGATCCTGCTCGGGCGTGACCCTTCCATGGTCCTGCGGGAAGTCGCCAGTCGCGTCGGCATCACCGAACGCGCGGTCCAACGCATAATCGCCGATCTCGAAGAGGGAGGCATCCTCGAGCGCGAGAAGATCGGCCGCAAGAACCATTACAAGATCCATCGGAGCCGAAAGCTCCGGCATCCCATCGAGCGCCACCGATCGATCGGCGCACTCTTGCAAGCGCTTTGATGCAAAGGCGCCGTCGGCCGTCACGGCGCGTTCGTTCCCTAAAAAAAGCCCGGGCCGCGCGGCTCTTATCCGCCGCACGACCCAGGCCATTTGCACAGGCGTTTTACCTTGGCCACTTAAGCTGGCGCCAGTTCTTCCAACTCGCGCGCCAGCCGCTTGCGGGCGACGTGCAACCGCCGCTTGATCGTGCCAACGGGCGACTTGAATTCGTCGCTCATCTCGATCAACGAACGGCCGTGGACGTAGAACGCTTCCAGCGTTTGCCGATCCAACCGCCGCAACCGACCCAGACCCGCGCGGACCTGTCCGGCTCGCTCGCGGTCCAGGGCGTCAGCCAACGGCGTGCGCCGTTCGATGCAAGTCGCTTCGAGCGTTTCGCGGTCCGTGGCCACGACCGCCCCGCGCCGCTGCGCCCGATTGATCGCCATCCGCGTGGTGATCGACCGCAACCAGCCGCCGAAGCATTCCGGCTCGCGCAGTTGTCCGATCTTCCGCATGGCCTGCACAAAAACTTCTTGTGTCAGCTCCTGGGCCTCGGCGTCGTTGCGCAAGCGCCGCAGGGCCACGGCGTACACGGCACCCTGGAACCGCTCGACCAATTGGCCGAACGCTTCGCGGTTGCCGCGCTGCGCGCTGCGCACCTGCGCTGCTAAGAACACCTTTTCGCGAGTGGTTTCCGTCAGAACGATCATGGCTCTCTCCGTGAAAAGCCGTGCTCGTGCACGGCGCTAGGGTCCAGGAAAACGCACGTCCAGGTGAGGCGGAAAAGGGCAAAATATGGCCCATCACCGCGGCCCGGGGCTGCCGTCCGGCTGTCGTCGAGATCTCAGGTTCTTAGTCGCTTGTTTTGCGGACTAGGAACGGACCCGGACGACGGCGTGATGCGGCATAACGCTCGGCGTATGCCAGCACCTCGACAGCCCACGCGTAATGGAAACAAGCTGACTAATCAGCGTTTCCACAGCGTCGGCTGCGCCGGCGGCTGCCGGTTTTGCTGCGCGCTTAAATGCGCCCAGATAACCGGCAAGCACCTGCAAGAGTTGCCCTGAGAGGGGCTGCGCAACGGTAACACTAACGCTGCGCACCTTGTCAGCCGCGGCGACGACGATCCGATCCTGGCGATTCGCGAGGACGTTGATCAGCGTGTTGCGATTGATGTTGGTACGCATCGTAGGCTCCGTGCGCTTGGCGCTTCTGGAGAGACCCAAAGAACGATCTATCTGAGGATTCCGGGGCACCGTGCCGCCGAACCCAACTAAGTAAGCATGTCACGGTCCTCCGGCAAAATCAATGCGGGAAAGACCACCACCCGGCTGCCAGCGAACAAAATGCCCGCCGCATGCCTCTTGGACATCCGATCGGGAGAGAGGTTCGCCAGCAAAAGCCAAATATTCCAGATTTTCCCGGCCCGCTGGCCGGCGGCGACCGCCGAAAGCCCCGGCCGATCCACGTTGCTTGACGCTAAGCCCAAGCGGTGTCAGACTTTGCCCCATTAGCCTTCGGCCCCTGCCCCCGATCGGCCAGCCCTGGAAATTCTCCGAATTCAATTAGCGGGCGGTTCGACCGGCCCGGTCTATCCGTCTCTCCCTTTATTGGACCCAAGAAATATGAGCCGCTTTCGAGAACTGTTGGCCGCCGGCAAGCTGGTGCGCGTCTTTGCCTTGGGAAGGCTCACTTCCCCTGTCACCATCGACATGTTCGGCCTGGCCGGGGGCTTTCACGGCTTTTGGCTCGACCAGGAACACTGTGGGCTGAGTTACCAGCAGGTGCAATTGGCCGCCTCTTGTGCCCGGGCCAATGACTTCGAGTGCTTTGTGCGCATGGCGCCGACTGACTACGCGCTGGTCACGCAGAACCTGGAAGCGGGCGCCGACGGCGTGATGGCCGCGCAAATCCAATCCGCCCAGCATGCCGAACAGTTCGTGACCTGGGCCAAGTTCGCCCCGCGCGGATTGCGTGGGCTCAACACTTCGGGGCGCGATGCCCATTACACGCACAAGTCGCAAGAGAAATTCGCCCAGGACGCCAATCGGGAGCAATTCCTGGCTATCCAGATCGAAACGTTAGGCGCTTTGGAAGATGCCGATGCGATCGCCGCCAACGACGCTGTCGATCTGTTGTTCGTGGGCCCGAGCGACCTGTCGCAGGCACTCGGCGTTCTCGGTCAATTCTCACACCCCAAATTGCTAGAAGCGCTCGATCGCGTGCAGGCCGCTTGCCAGAAGCATGGCAAACATTGGGGGACCGTGGCGCCGAATCCCGCGTACACGCGTCTGTGCTACGACAAGGGCTGCCGGATGCTCAGCGTTGGCGCCGATGTGTTTGCCATGCGCCAAGGAATCGAAGTCGCACGCACAACCTACAAAGACCTCTTCGAAATGTAAGCCATCACGGCTTCGTGCAATTGGCGGTAAAAGAGAAGCGCCGCCCAATGAACTCGGGCTGCGTGAAGCCGGCAGCCGTGACAAGTCGCGTCACCGTAGCGCGCGATTGAAAATGTGGATCGGCCGCCATCTCGGTGATCGACAGCCGCCCGCCGGAGCGCAGCACGCGAAAGCATTCGGTCAATGCTGGCTCACGTTGCGGAATTTCGCCGAGGACCATGGCCAGATAGACGACGTCGAAGCTGCCCGCGGCAAAGGGCATCTCTTGCGCATTTCCCAGGCGCACGGAAAGATTGAGGACATTAGTCGCGCGAACCTTGAGGCGTTCGACCATTCCCTGCTGCACGTCGAGTCCCACGACTTCGCCCCCGGGCAGGACCCGCGCGGCGGCCGGAATCAACAGTCGCCCTGGACCGGGACCAACTTCCAGAACTCGATCGCCGGCCTTCAACCCGATGCGATCGAGCGTCCGGCTGGTGGCGGCCCACCAGTCGACGAAACCCCCTTCGAGCGACCAGCTGAGCCAGCTGGGACAAGGGAACAGGAATTTTCGACTCGCATAGCGCCAGCCGAAATTAATACCTGCGTAAACAGCAAGGAGTACCGCGGCACCGACAAGGATTGTGAATAGGTTCATAAATGAGAACGTATCTGAAGGGGCAATGCGTAGTGTCTTACCAGCGACTTATCAGTAGAATCGCGTCACGCCTGGTTTTTCAATCGTCCCACTTGTGCACGGCATGAACGCCATCAACCTGACCGTCGACCGGTTGCATGCCGGCTACTTGGGCTGCTATGGGAATTCGTGGATCGAGACGCCACATTTTGATCGCCTGGCGGCTGACGGCTTTGTTTTTGATCAATCCCTCATCGCCTCTACGGACCTGGCAGAGCATTATGCCCAACTCCTGGGCACGGGCGGAGAACCCGGGGTGATCCAGCGGCTGCGCGGCGCGGGGATCACCACTGCTTTGATCACGGACGATATGGCGGTCGCCGACCTGCCCTGGGCAAATGAACTGGACGAAGTCGAGCGCGTCGAACTGCAGCCGCGTTCCGAGCCGGCGGGAGAAATTGAACAGACCAACCTGGCCCGTTTCTTCGCCGTGGTGGGGCAGTGGCTCGAAGCGGCGCAGCCCCCTTTTTTCTTGTCGGTGCACTGCGGCAGCCTCGGCGCAATCTGGGACGCTCCGCTCGAAATGCGTCTGCATTACGCTGACGACGATGAGCCAGCACCGTTGGAAAGTACGAGCGCTCCGTCTTTGTGGCTGCCGCAGGCTTTCGATCCTGATCAGCGAACGGCCATCGCTCATGCCTACGCCGGGCAAGTCACTTTGCTCGACATTTGTCTAGGCGCCCTGGCCATGGATTTGGAACAGTTGTCATTGCGAGACAGCACCGTGCTCTCGGTGATGTCGGCGCGCGGCTACCCGCTCGGCGAACACCGCCGCGTGGGCGCAATCGATGACGCTCTTTATGCCGAGTTGGTGCGCATGCCGTGGCACTTGCGCCTGCCGGACGGTTGCGGGGCCGCCTGTCGCAGCGGCGAACTGGCGCAGCCGAACGATTTTTCCCCCACGTTGTTGGATGCCCTCGGATTGTCCCCCGGAGAGAGTGGGGCCGGAAACAATTTGATGCGGATCGTGCGTGGCGAAACGGATGTGTTCCGCGATCGAGCTGTGGTTGTCGGATCGCGCGGGCAGCGCGGCATTCGCACCCGCGCTTGGTATCTGCGCACGCCCGCGGACGACGCGAATGCAACCGATACTCTTGCCAGCACGGAAGTAGAATTATTCGCCAAGCCTGACGACCGTTGGGAAATCAACAACGTGGCCTCGCGCTGTCCTCAGGTCGTCGAATTGCTGGAACAAGTGCTGGCAATTTCGCCGACAGAACCGGCAGCACCGCTAGCAGACGTCTTGGTCGAAGGCTTGGAGTAGTTGTCTCGTCGCACGCGAAGTGCAACTGGCCACGCCAGTTAGGCGGAACTGGGGCGGTCGTTTTCTGCACGAGGCTGACCGCGCCTTGCCAGCACGGACCCCGCGGCCAAACCATGCCTCAAGATGGGATAGGTGACTATGTACGCGGGCGACTATAATCCGCGGCCCTATTGGGCGATATTAGTCTTTACCACCTCGTCACTTACAGCGTTCACTTCCGCGTAGCTCGCCGCACAGCGATTTTGCGGCGCCCGGGCGGAGGTCAGATCGTGGCTGGCGAGAGGGGCGAGCAAGCGCGCAGCGACCCGGCGGCGCGCAGGCAAATCATTGGTTCGAGTTGACGATGATCGGACAAGGACGTCCGAAATCAAAACCAGCGGCGGCCGCTGAGGCGCTGCCGCAGGGGCGATATGCGGCGAGCGGAAGCAGTAATGCGCCGCCGGTGGTGGCCGCGCGCCCGCGCAACTTTGCGCTGTCCACAACATCAGCCGTCAGCTCGACGCGCCGCTTCATGATACGTGGGCGCATGGTCGCAGCATTTCTGCTCCTCGCCAGCAACTTGTTAGCGGGCTTTTACGCCAGCACCGCGCACGCCGCCGAGCCTCGGTTACGGCTGCGAATGGAGTGGGGCGGGGGTCGCGAAGAGACGTGGCGCGGCAAAGTCTCGGCCGTCGAGGGCGTGATTGTTCAGCCGCTGCCGCTGGGAATCGAAGCGGACGAGCCGGGTTCGATGTGGGTCGCCGACGGCGCTCTGCAAATCCAACCTCGCAGCGCACGCTCGTACGACGGCGTCGACTTCACGGTCGATGCGCCGCTAACTTCAGCCCTACGCATCAATCTGGCGGGTGGCGAAGAGGCTACGGATACGAATCTCGAAGTCCCCTTGGCCCAAGTCGCGCAAGAGCCGTTCTCGCAAGTTATCAATCCACAAGGCGCTCGATTGCTGATCCGCCGCGTGCCCGGCGATCGATTACACGTGAAGCTCGCGCGTGATTCCGTGATCTTTACCGTGGGAGAAGTTGCCGAAGTCGAAGTGCAACCGCACTTGTTAGCCGCGGGCGCCGGCGGCAAAGTGCTGCTGGTCGCGCAGCTTTTCCCCGCCCGCAGCACGCGCGATCCGGTATGGAGCGCCGAAAGCGAGATCATGCTCTCGGCCGACGGCACAGCGGTCGAACCCGCAGTGCTCGCCGTCAAACTGCCCGAGGTCGAGGGAGTGTACGACCTGCAGATCGCCGTCCATCGGCGCGCGCTGCAGAATCGACTTGGCTGGAAGCAAACCGTCGAGACGCGTAAAGTGCAACTCGTGGCGCTGGCGAAGGAACGACCCGCACCGCCGACCGCGGCGACCTTGCCGGCCGTGGGCGAAACACTGTTCGAGATGGATCCGGCCAGTCCTCACTGGTGGGAAAAGCTATCTGGCATGCCGCTACCGGGGCTGCGCCGCGGACCGCTGGGGAATGGCGATGCCAAGATTTGGCAACATGCACTCGGTCCGCTGATACAGTTGGGACCCGGAGGCCGCGAACCGAACGTCAGTTGGGAGGCATTCCCGCTGCCGGTAGCGCGCCCCGGACAACCGCATGTCGTGGAAGTGGAATATCCGACCGACGTCGCGCAGACGATGGGCATCAGCGTCGTCGAGCCGAATGTCGCCGGCCGCATGACCCCCATTGGGCTCGACACGGGGATCTACGTTCCCGACGAAGCCGTCAGCCGGGAGCCACGCTTGGCGCGACACCGCGTCGTGTTCTGGCCGCGCACCAAGACTCCCTTGCTATTGGTTACCAATCAGCGCGAAGGGGGGCACGCTGCCCTTGGCAAGGTGCGCGTCATCGGCCCCAAGAGCTCGGTCGTCTCGACGCTCGGACGCGAGGCGGCACGACCGACCTTTTTGTCCCGCGCGTTTCCGAAGCAAGAGCCGGGCGGAAATCGCTTATTCGCGGGGTATTATGACCGGCCGCTGTTCACCGAAAACTTCTCGGCCAACGAAGCCTTCGACGAGTGGAGCGGTCGCGGGCTCGACGACTGGGTCACGTTCTATGAAGGCGCCACCAGGCTGGTCGAATATTTGCAATACGTTGGTTACAACGGCCTGGTGATGACCGTGCTGGCCGACGGCAGCACCATCTACCCCAGCAAACTGTTGGAACCGACGCCGCGCTATGATACGGGCGCATATTTTGTGTCGGGACAAGATCCCTATCGCAAGGACATCCTGGAACTCTTGTTCCGGCTGTTCGATCGCGAAGGGATGCAACTCGTGCCGGCCTTGCAGTTCTCGGCCCCCTTGCCGGCCCTCGAGGCCATGAAACGCGCAGGGGCGCCCGAAAGCGTCGGTATCACTCCGATCGGACTCGAGGGCAAGCCCTGGCTCGCGACGCACGACACGCGCAAAGGGCTCGGCCCTTATTACAACCCGTTGCACGTGCGGGTGCAGGACGAAATGTTGGCCGTGGTCCGCGAATTGTGTGACCGCTATCAACACCACGCATCATTCTCGGCGCTGTCGGTGCATTTGGCGGCGGATGGGTTTGCACAGCTGCCGGGCGCGGACTGGGGCTACGACGAGCACACAGTCAATCGCTTTGTGCGTGAAAAGAATTTGCAGCAGCTCGCCGCCGAGGAGCATGCGGCACGCGTGCGCCTGATCGCCAGCGAACATCGTGGCGCCTGGCTCGAATGGCGTTCGCAAGCGCTGCACCAATTGCATCGCCGGATGCAGGCCGAACTTGCCCAAGTCAAAGATCATCCGGTGCACTTGTATTTGGCCGGAGCGCATTTGTTCGAGCGGCCTGATATTCAACAGGCTTTGCGTCCGAGTCTGCGCTCGCGGGCGAATGCCGAGGGAGTCTTGTTGTCGCTCGGCATCGATCCGCGCTTGTATCAGGCGAGTGATGACGTGGTCTTGATGCGGCCGCAATGGGTAGAACCGCTAAATACGCTGACGGACCAAGGGGT
>CAMFLN010000006.1 GCA_945957305.1 uncultured Planctomycetaceae bacterium
GTCACGATTGGCCAACGGCGCCACCGGCGATCGTGGCAGCATCCTCGCCGAGCGAGCTGAAAGATTATCGCGTCCCGGCCGCGCGCCGCTCGAGACAAGGCGCTGGCCGCTATCGTTATTGCCAGCCGCCTTGGCCTGCGCCGTGATGGCGGTGCTGTGGATCCCAATCGACACCGCGGCGTCGACGCGATCGCTCTGGTCTCCCTGGCCGGCTTGGAGTGCGAGCGCGCTGCAATCGCTGGGCATTCCCGCGCGCGATTACGAGATCGATGGCCACCGGCTGCGACCGTATCATCATTCGGACTGATCATCGCGTTGCGCAAGGGCAGAAGTGCCGCAACTGGCGTGATACGCTCAGGCCGCCCTCCGTTCAGCCGTCGGCAGGGGGACGTTCAAAGTCTGCTTTCTCGTCCCTGCATCACGCGGGTATTGGACCTCGAACAGCTTGCCGAGCGGTCCCACCACCAATGCCGGCAGTAATACAAGATTCGCCACGAGGCCAACCATCAATAATGCCAAGAGCATCCAGGCGAACCGACTCGATGGCAGGAAATCGCTGAAATAAAACACCATCATTCCCAGACCGCAGACAAGCGAGCTTTGCATCATCGCCAGGCCACAATGCTGGTGTGCGGCGTGGGCTGCGGTGCGGCGCGACTCGCCACGTTCCAACCCGCGGCGGAAAAACGTCAGGTAATGAAACGTGTCATCTATGGCGATGCCCAGCGCGACGCTGGCCGTCATGACCGAGCCGATATCGAGCGGCATGGCGACCCAGCCAAGGATGCCAAACATCAATACTGAGGGAAAAAAGTTCGACACCATCGAAATGAGGCCGGTCATGATGCCACCCTGGGCGATCGTCATGACGATGGTGATCATGGCGAAGTCTGAGAGAAAGCTTGTAAACAGGTCGCGCTTCAACGCCTGTTGAATCTCATGGACGAGCGGCATGACGCCCGTCACACGACTGGCAATCCCTGCCGCGGGATTGGCCGCGGCGCCACTCTGCGCGATGCGTCGGCGGATATTGGCCAAGACCTGGGTGTAATCGAGGTTGCCCAGCGCACTGGTGAACGCTGTGACGCGCCACTGCTGCTTACCGCCCGCCTCGTAGAGGTAGCGGTGTGTTATGAAGTAGGGACGCGCCTCGACGAGAAAGTCCTTAAGAAAATCCAGATACTCGTTGCTGGTGCGATCGATATCGGCCGGCACGGCAGGTAGGAAGTTCGCGCTGGACATTGTGCCTTGCACGTGTGCCTCGCGTTTCAGGTCCTCTTGGACTAGTTCGACGAGGTGCAAGCGATCTGTTTGCGAGAGCACACATTGGCGATCAAATTCGAGGATGATTTCGACCGGCACTAGTGGTCCAACATTCTTTTCGATCCACGCATAGTCCTGCAGGATTCGGCTATTGCCCGCAAAAAGTGTTTCCAGGTGGACCGAGGTGGTCAGCCATTGGATTCCCCATCCGGCTCCGGCCATGGCTACCACTGAACCCACAACGATGGGTGCATGAATTCGCATCACAGCATCGCTCAACAGATTCCATAGTAGGTGATGCAACTGAGCTGGCGCGGCTCGATCGGCCGCGGCGGGCGCATAGGCCTTCGGTCGCCACGCGGCCAGTGTGCCCGGCAGAAATGCCAACACCACGCCCAGCGTGAGCAGGGTGCCGATGGCGCCATAGACGCCAAAGCTGCGAATCGGCGCCAGGTTGCTCACGACCAGCGAACCCAGGCCGATCGCGGTCGTGGCCGCGGCCAGCGTGCAGGGCAGCCAGCCCATCCGCAGCGCATGCCAGGCGGCTTCTTCGGCATTGTGCGACTGCCGAGCGTCGAGATAGTAATTGATCAAGTGGATCCCACCCGAGACGGTGACCACTTGGATCAAGGGGGGAAGCACAATCAACAGCGCGCTCATCCGCTCGCCGCAGAGGTGGATCAGTGACAGCGTTGCTCCTTCGCAATACAGCGAGAGGCCGAATACGAGCAGCGCGCCGGGCAGCCAGCCGAGGCACCACCAGCAAAGCAGGAACACGCAAATGGCCGATGGCACGGCGAAGTGATCGAGTGCAGCATGGCTGGCCCGATCAACCGTCAAACCGTCCATGACCGGACCCGCCAGATGTTGGTCAGCGCGCGGTACTCGGCAATGCTGCGCCAGCCCTGCTTGGATCGAGTCGACGACGCGGCCGCGTTCGGCCAGCCCGGCGGATGTCAGCGTGATGACGGCGCAGGTTGTCTGCCCGTCCGGTCCAACGAGCGTTCCGCGCAGACGGCTGATCGCTTCGCCGCGCGAAAGACGCAGCGGCGCCGCCATCAGGCCGGACAATGCCTCCCGGCCGGTGACAATCTGGGCGACCAGCGGCTTGCCCGTGGAATCGCAGAGCAAATCGGGCCGGCGCAAATTATGCGTCAACAGGTCGAGCGCCGGCGCATCGACGGTACAGCCGGGCCAACTGACGATGAGCACTTCGCCCGAGCCGAAGGCACGGCGGAACTGTTCGTACTCCTGCCGAGGTCGAAAGGAGGTGGGGACCCATTCGAAAGGCGAGTTTGCATTCGTTTGCAGCGCATGGCGAGCGCCATCGGCCACAATCGGCAGCAGGCAGAGTGCATAGATGAGCAGCAGCTGATAACGACGCTTGTTGAGCGGCATCGACTGATACCTTTTAGGCAGCCCGGCGGAAGGGTATGTCGGATCGCCCTTCTTGCCCAGGTCGGTTTTGCCCTGCTTCGGTCGCTGACATCCGACGACGCGCCAGCGGACCCAGCAGCATGCCCGGGTAGCCGGGCACCGCCGCCTGATACTGCTGATAGCTGTCGCCAAGATAGAACAGTAGCCGACGATCTTTCAGGCAACTGCCGACGACGATGTACGTGGTCCAAACGCCCGTAAGAACGGCATGGTCAGCGGTCATGACGGGGGTGAACCAAATCAAGCCGAGAAAACTTAAGTACACAGGGTGGCGAAGCCACAAATAGGCGCCGCGCGGTTCGAAGCCTCGCGGCGGCAGTGGCCGTCCTCGCAGCCAGTGCCACCAAGGCGTCCAACCAGTCTGGTAGCCCAGTCCGGTCAGATGAAGGCTGTAGAACAATGCCAACCAGGAACCGAAAAAGGCTGCACTGATGAGCATGCTGCCAATTCCCGTCGTTTGCCAGATCACGGGCGCACTGGGTTGCCAGCCGGCGAACATCAAGAGCAAGCTCAAGCACGTCACGAGGCAATAGAAGCAACCGTAAAATGCCGCGGGAATTGTCCGTGTCAGCCGCCGGCGCACGGCCGGCAACAGCAGAACGCTATGCGGTACGGCAAACTGTATTGCCAACAGCGCATCGATCCCGAGGTGTGCTCGGGTCGGCGAGATCGTGGCCGGGCCTTTGAGAAACCAATACAAATACCACACGGTCACGGCAAATAATCCGTGCGTGGCCAGGCCGAACAGGATTCCCGCTGCTCGTCGCATGTGGGCGTCTCCGTTCTTAGGCATGGCGCTCGGCGATGAAGCAACCGTATTGCATCGCTCCCGTGCGATAGGCCTCTAAGATGGCCTCGAACCGATCCAGGAACAGCACCGAGTTCCGATCGACGGCACGGGCAAGCCAGCGCACGCCACTGCGCCGGACACGATCCAAACAGATTTCCCAGGTGCGTGTCACGTCCGCCGTCCAATCGTGAAACCGCACCGACGTGAGCCCCGCTTTCTCGCACCATTGGCGGTAGTCGTCGGCGGTCCCCAGTGACGGGCAAAAGAATCCCTCGCACACCCGGTGGACGCGCAACATCGCTTCGCAATCCGCGGTATTACCGGCCAACCAAGCGCAGATCGCTACTCGGCCGCCCGGCCGCAACCAGCGGGTAGCGCGGCGAAAGAATCGCGGCTTATCGAACAAATGCTCGGTACACTCGATGCTCCATACGACGTCGAACGAGTTGGCAGCGAACGCGATCTGCTCGGCATCGGCGCATAGAAATTGGCTCTGCTTCGCGACATTGTGCCAGCGCGCGGCGCATTGCGCCCAGTTTCGCTGTACGCCGCTGATCGTGATACCCGTCACCTGGCAGTCCAATTGCGCGGCAAGATAGATTGACGAGGAACCCATACCGCAGCCGACGTCCAGCACCTGCTCGCAGCGCTGAATATTGGCCTGACGCGCGAGAGTCTCGGTAAGTTGCTGCTGTGCAACCCTGGGGCTTTCGTCGCCGGACCATAGACCATGGTGGATGTGCCGCCCCCAGAGCAGGCGATAGAACAAGGTTGAGAGGTTGTAGTGGCTGCGAATATCCTGTTTGCGAACTGTAGGACAGGCGATCATTGATTCGAATCCTTTCGAACGGAGGGTCTAGCGCAGCAGAGCAGCTTCGATGGTCAATCCCGGCCCAAAGGCCAGAGTTACGCAGGGGCGCGGAATGCCCCGGCGTTGCAGGCGGTCGAGAATGAACAGGATGGTCGGCGATGACATGTTGCCGAACTCGGCAAGCACGGCGCGCGAATCCGCGAGTCGATCTGCAGTCAGACCGATCGCATCGGCACAGGCGTCCAGAATGCGTGGCCCGCCTGGATGAATCGCCCAGGCGTCGATATCGGCGATTCCCAGAGCGTGTTGGGAGAGCCATTGAGACAACCAGGGACGCAACTGCTCGAGTATCACTTGCGGCACCTGCGGCGAAAGTGTCATGCGAAACCCGTGGTCGCCGATGCGCCAACTCATCAGGCCGGTGGTGTCCGGAATGATGGTCGAGCGCTGATCGACAATCTCCCAATGTTGCTCGGTGTGGGCCGTGTCGCGCAGCACTAATGCCGCTGCGCCGTCGCTGAACAAGGAATTTGCCACGACCCGATCGGGATCCCAATCATATTGGTGGTGCAGGCTGCACAGCTCGACGGCGCACAACAAGACGCAAGCGCGAGTATCGTGCGAGGCAAAAGCCTGCGCGGCGCGCAATCCGTTGAGCGCGCCGTGGCAGCCCATGAAGCCGATATGGGTGCGCGCCGTTTCGCGGGGCAACCCCAACTCGGCCATCAGCGCCAAGTCGACACCGGGAGCCGAGAAGCCGCTGCAAGAGACGGTGACCAGGTGCGTGATCTCGTCCGGGTTGACCTCGGCGTTTTCCAAGGCGGCGCGCGCCGCCGCGAGCGCCAAAGGCGCCGCATGGCTGTCGTAGGCGGCCATGCGCTCGGCCGTGGTAGGGCCGTGCCGGGTCGCCGAATTGTAGAAGCCTTGTTGCGCCGGACGTCCATTCGTTCCCGAATCAAGCACGACGCTGTGCCGCTTATGCACGCCGGCGCGGCGATAAAGAGCTTTCAGCGTGCGCTGTTGCACAAGCGTCTGACAACCGATCTGCGCCGCTTGCTCAGCAGCGTCGGCCTGTTCAATTTGATGCTTCGGAACCGCGGTCCCGAAACCCACGATCACAACGCTCATACGAGGCTCGCTTTCACAGGTGCACGCCCCATGTGAACTCGCCGCACGATTGGACTGGCCAAAGATGGCATGGCCGTTAACACGCTCAGAGCCAGGCTGACCGCTTGCGGTCGACGCAGCATGCCAGCCAATACGCGACACGCGATCTGGCCGCTCCACAGCTGACGTCGCTGCGCACTTTCCCAGGCCCCTGCGCAACGTTCGTCCCACGCTTGCAGCAATCGTATGACATAAGGAACAACAGACACGGCAGAGCTCATCGCCCAGCCCATCCCCTCGCCGGTGAACGGTTCGACGTACCCGGCGGCGTCTCCCAACAGGAAAATTCGCGCGGCGGCCAGCCGCCGGCTCGATCGAGTCAGCGGCAGCGTGCCGCGGCAATTCCGACCGTTTAGCGATGTAAGTGCCGGCATGCCGGCGTCGCATAGAATCTCGTTAATTAGCTGCGTCGAGTTATCTGTCGCTTTGAGTGCGCACGGATCGACGGCTGCGGCGACGTTGAGTCGGCCGTCGGCTGTGCGCACCAGGCCCACGTAGCCAGACCTCCCAACTGCCATGTAGATGGTGCCGGAGCCATAAGCTTCTTTTACTTCCGTAACGCTTACGCCCAGCCCCACACGCGACTGGCGCGCGACGCGGCGACCAAAGGCCTCGATGTTCCGCACGCTCGCGCGGCCGAGACCGTCAGCCGCGAGAACGATGCGCGCCTGGGCGCGCATGTTCTCGCGACCATTGTGACTGAGTAAGACGGTTCGTGACGCGGTCGTAGCCGGCGAATCCACCTCGACGACGGCCATAGTCTCGGGCAGAAAAGCGGCGCCCGCGACGATCGCAGACTCAACAAGCGCCGCGTCGAAACTTGCGCGGTCGATCGCCACGCCCGTGGGCAGGTCCAGCGTCACGCGACGATTCTCAGCCTGCGCTACAAACTGTTGCACAGGCGCAGCACTGGCCTGCGACAGCACTTCTTTTAATCCGAGCGTCTCGATGATCGACAGTCCTCGTCCGTTAAGACACCCACCGCAAACCTTGGCACGAGGAAACGACTGCCGTTCGACGAGCAGCGTCGCGACGCCGCGGCGGGCGAGTTCGCGCGCTGCGGTCGCACCGGCGGGCCCCGCGCCAATGACGATCACGTCCCACAGCGGGTCGGTTGCATCAGCGATCGAGAGCGTGGCACGTGGCGTCAAGGTTTCCTCCAGGTCAGCAACCAGCGCTGCGGCCAGTGATGAGTGATCACTGCCCCGTCCAGGCCGCTGCGCGCGGCCAGCGAACAGATCTCGCCGGTGGCAAATGCAGCTTCGACCGATCGCGGTCCGTCGACGTGCACAATCGGCGAGCGCGTCAGCACTCGGCAACCGACCCAGGCGAGGCCGTAGCCCAGCCAGGTCCGCTGCAGATCACAGACGAGCACCGCGCGCCGTGCGGCCGCAGCCAGGCGGGTCAACAGCAGGCTCGCCTGGCTGTCGTCCAGGTGGTGGAGAAAGAGCGAACAAGTCAAAACGTCGTAGTCGGTAGGAAGTGACTGAGTAAGCACGTCCATGCGAAAGAAATTCATCTCCGCGACGCCCGCTATGTCCGCTCTGCGTTTTGCCTCGTCGAGCGCGCACAGGCTGACATCGCAGCCGTCGACGCTGACACCAAGGCCAGCCAGCCGGGCGTGCCGGGCTAAGGCCACTGCGTTGTCGCCGCCGCCGCACGCGACGTCGAGCACCCGCAGCTGCTTTGGCGCAATCTGGCGGGCCAGATCGGCGATCGCCGGCCAAAGGATCGCGGCACTGCGGCTTACAGCATTGATTCGCTGCAAGCCACGCAACGCATGAATGTGCAAGGTCTGGTCAAGATCGGGTTGATCCATCAATTCGGATTGCAACTTGCGCTCGCGGATCATTTTGAGCCTCTCGCTGCAGCGGCAATCCACAAATCGCCAAAGATCGTGAGTTCGTCGGCGACTCCGATGGCGCCGAACGCCTTGCTGTACGGAGTGATGCCGTAGTGGCTTTGCAGGATCGCGAACTTACCGCGCAAACGCACGTAACCGCTGGCGGTCGTCGCCTCGGCCGTGGTTTTAATCTTTCGCGTCGTGCCGTGGAGCGTGAATTCGCCGTCGAGCTGATAATGTGGCGAAGTGCTCGTGCCTGCGCCGGGGATCGGCAGAATCGAGGTCACTTTGAACGTCGCGGTCGGATAATGCTTCACGTCGAGGACGCTGGGCCCCAACATGTTGGCATTGACCTGCCGTTCCGTGTCGGCGTCGGTCGTACCTGTGAGGCCGACGTATTGACGCGCGGCCGGTGTGTCCGCCTGGAAGGTCGTCGTGTCGAAGACGATTTGTCCCGCATTGGTTGTCGCCCCTAAGGCGAGCGCGCCAGATTGGATCTTGCCTTCCACTCCGTGCTCGTGACCCAGACCGGTTTTCCCAACAAAGATGTATACGCGGCTGACGCGCGGATCGATTTGTCCCTCGGCTAGTGTTGGGCGCTCAAGGGTGGCCGGCCTGTCCTGGGCCACCAGAATTGTGACGCGCGTGACCGCCAGTGTTGTGGCCACGACTGCTAGCAAAGCGCTGCGTCTGCGCCGAGACATGCTGCTACCTCCATGAGATTTGCCTCGCGCCCCGGCTTCTGTGCTATGTGAATAGCAAGAAGGGCGGGATCGTACCAACTATATGTGTAGTAGACAAGGCCGATCGCACGGAGGAAACGTTGGTGGTGGAACAGCCGGTCAATTTGTCACGCATTCCACTTGGCCGCCGAATTGCGTCACGTAATTACGCACTAGGGTGAGTCCTAGTCCCACGCCGGTGCCTTTGGTGGAGTAGAACGGCTCGAACACCTTGTCCTGATCTTTGGCGGGAATACCCGGTCCGTCGTCCTGCACTTCGATGTCGGCGAACTCTTCGCGCCGTCGAATCGTAACCCAAATGTTTCCATATTCACCCAGCGCTTCGCGCGAATTAGTGAGGAGGTTCATCAACATTTGTCGCAAGTGGTTCACGTACCAGTGCCTATCGCCTTGGCAAGCTTAGCGACGTTGCGGTTCGCGTTACAAGCTTGGCGTCAGAGCTACAGACAACACGAGCAGCGTGGATAAATGTCTCCAACTTCCAGAAGCCGTATCTACGGTTTTTCGCATGTGCCCAGCGTCCAGTAATTATGCCGCGATTTGGCGATGAATTAAGCTGCCGAAGCAAGATGACCACGCCGAACTCCGTCCGTTGGAGAATTCAATCAAGAGCCGCGAGCGCCAAAACGGGCTGAAACCATGAACAATCGTCGAGAACAAAGCCATCCATCCGTCCAGCTATACACCTCGCAGTAGTGCGAGGCAATCCCGTTTAGGACTTGCTGGGTCGCGTTTCCCTCCTTGCGACAACTGCAGTCGTTGGCCGGATGGTGACGTTTTGTTGCCTGGCGGATCGCCTCTGTAGGAGATTCTCCTACACCCTAGTCCGCCGAACGATACAACAGGGCGGACCGCCGGAGTACGTCGCGCGTTTTTAATCGAAAGCGCCCGTATAGTAGTAATGGCTGCGCGACATGCCGCCGCGGCACAACGCACTCGATTACGGTGAGCTCATGCCTCAGAGTAATGCACTTCTTCGCGCGATCCTGAATGCCGAGGTTGACGGTATCGTCACGATTGATGAACGCGGCTTGATCGAGTCCTGTAATCAGTCGGTTGAGAAACTGTTCGGTTATAGTGCCGCGGAATTGATCGGTCACAACGTGAAGTTGTTGATGCCGCCCCCGTATCGCGAGGAGCACGATTCGCATCTGCAGAACTACCTGGAAACTGGCCACAAGAAGATTATCGATATCGGGCGCGAGGTCCTCGGTCGCCGAAAAGACGGCAGCGTCTTTCCGGTGTTTGTGAGGGTGAGCGAAGTGCATATGGCTGATCGCCGGTTATTCACCGGCATTTTGCGCGACCTCTCTGAGCTTAAAGACATGGAGAAACTGCTCTGGGAACAATCGCGCGCCATTCACGAAGCGAACGAAGACATGCTCTATCGGCTGGCGCTGGCCGTGGTGTGCCACGATCGACAGACCGGCTGGCATATCCAGCGGACGGGCGCGTACAGCGAGCTGCTTGCAATCAGCGCCGGTTGGTCATGCGAGCAAGCACACCTGTTGCGGCTGGCCGCTCCACTGCACGATATCGGTAAGATTGGCATCCCGGACGCGATCCTGCACAAGCCAGGTGCGCTGACACCCGAAGAAACCCTTGTCATGCAAGAGCACACGGTACTCGGCGCCAAGATGCTCGACCGCTCGATGTCGCCGGTATTAAGCCTGGCACGAGATATTGCCCTGTGCCATCACGAGCGTTGGGACGGCCGCGGCTACCCTCGTGGCCTGGCCGGCACGGGCATTCCGGAATCCGCACGAATCGTCGCCGTGGTTGACATGTTCGATGCCCTGATTCACGATCGCGTCTACAGGCCGGCATGGCCCGAATCAAAAGTCATTCAAATGATTCTCGAGAGTCGCGGCACTCATCTCGACCCTCGATTGGTCGACTTGTTCTTGCCCCTGCTTTCGGAAATGCAAACCCTCGCCCTGGCGATGCCTGACAGTGCGTCCACTGAGTTTGACGACGCGGTCATTGCCGATGGTTACGTCTGGGAACGCCGCGCGAGCGCCAGCGGCCATGCGGGAACCGTGCCCGCTGAGTCGCTTACGCACGCTGCAGTATCCTGTGGGTCGGGCGAGTCGCTCGCCTAGTCTTGCTACTGGCGACGAGCTCCCGGCACCCCGTAGAACACAATCTCTCGGTCACGGCGGAATCGTTTATGCAGCAGCTTTTGCGAAAGTGCTACTCATCGTGATTAACCTTGCCCTTTCGGAATAAAGGATCCCGATCGTGGTTTGCGATCCGCGGTTTCACGCACTATTGGCATCGTTTGATCTCGAGGCCATGGAACGACATGCCGGCGCGGTCCTGGGTTTATGGAACGACTGTACGATCGCTTATCTCAACCCGGCGTGGTACGCATTTTCCCGACTCAACAAGGGCGAGCCTGCCATTTCCACCTGGTGGGACCTGGGAGCTTCGGTGCTCGATGCCATCAGCCCTCCGTTGTTGCCGTTTTACTTGACGGCATTTTCGGATTGTTGCCAGGCGATGACTCCGTGGGAACACGTCTACGAATGTTCGAGCGCGGAATGCTTTCGGCAGTTCCACATGACGGTTTATCCGCTGACGCAGAATGGCGAGATGCTGTTTGTTCATTCGTTGGCGGTCGAGAGGCAACACGATCCGCTGGAGCGCTCTCCGCACGTGGCTGACGAAGTGCTCTATCGCGATCGACAGGGTGTCATCTCGCAATGCCCCCACTGCCGTCGCGTTCGTCACGGGGCGGATTACAATCGCTGGGATTGGGTGCCTGACTGGGTGCACAAGCAACCCTCGCAGTTGAGTGATGCCCTCTGCCCGCCATGCACCTATTACTACTACGGAAAGTCGTAGTACCCGTCGGTATGGTGCTTTGGAGTGGACGTGCGACGGGGACGCGCCCTGGCCTGTCCTTGAGCGCTTAATCGCGATTCGCCGCGCGCAGCGGGGTCGTCATATCGTCAGCACAGATGCCGCAACGAGGCGCTGCCGGCGAACGAAGCGGGCATGATCATCCTGCTACAGTCACGGACTGAAAAAAGATTCGTTGAGAAAGGGCCCTCTGATAGGTGAGACGTTTGAGGGCACCACGGACGCAGCCGGGATCGCCGGGGTTGTTCCTTGCATCAGGTCGTGGAGCGTCGTACCGGCTAAGCGACTTCGCGTAGCGGCGGCAATATCTTCACAAATCTTCCGCAGTTTGGCCTGAATCGGTTCAGCGAGGGTCCCGTCGGTCGGAACGCAGCTGGCCAGCGGACCTTCAATCGCTTCGACCAGATTGAGCAGCGTGATTTCCTGGGCCGGGCGGCCGAGCTTGTACCCGCCATCGACTCCACGTACCGATATCAGCAACCCATGTGTGACGAGATTGCGGAGAATTTGCAGCAGGAAGCGCTTGGGCATTTCTCGCTCCAATGCAATGCTTCGACAAGCGACGGGTTGTCCGGTCGAATCTTGCGCTAGGGCGATGATCGCGCGAACGGCATAGTACGATGTTCGAGACAGTTTCATTGAATACCCTCCCCATCGATAGGCAATTAAACAACTGGCATTTGACGCTGCAACATTATCCGCGCGGATCTTTTGTCGCAGTGGCAAATCGCCGCAAGAGTGCGTAGGGAATCTCGCTACAACCTGACCTTTTCCAGCACAATGAAGGCTCCCACACCGCTCGCGAGCCTTGTACGCGCAAGCTGGACCGATGGGCCAACAGGCATTCCTCTTGTCACGTTATCGATGGTGATCGGGGCCCGGTATGAAGCAGGCCCTCGTCGCTTGCCTCTCCATCACAAGAACGACAACTCGTGACATTTGTGTCAGGAGTTCTCCTACGTCAAATGACGGCGGTAATCTATTTGTGCGCCTGTAAGGTCGACGTATATTGAGTTGTGCCGCGCAGCGGAAAAGGCGTCTCCCGTGCAGGGAATAGACGCATCAGTCGAGAGAGAATCTCTTTCGCGGAAGGCATGCTAGCGGCCGAGGGTTTCAACTCGTGGCGTCAGCGCTACGCCCGCCACAATCAATCGCTGACAGACTCCGCATGAATGCGCGGGTCTTTGAGGTACGTGCATCGACGCATCGTCGGCTGTTGCGCCGCGACGTCTTGGGGCTGACTTATGAATCACGGTGTACCGCTTGGAACCAGCCTCGTCCACGCATGAAAGCCGCTATCGGCTGATTTTCGAATGCAGCCTCGATGGAATCGTCGTTTTCGACGATGACGGCCGATATCTTCTCGCCAATCAAGCGGCCTGCACATTGCTCGGGTACGGCCTGGCGGAATTGCGGACGATAAAAATCACAGACATACCGACGGTTGCGCCTCGATCAACCGCCGAACGCTTCGCTGCTTATCGCCAGTGCGGCCGCGCGATGGGCCGCGTTCAAGTTTTTCGACCTGATGGCAGCGAAGGAATCATCGAATATACGGCCCTTAAAGTCGCTCCCAATGAGCATATTGGCATCCTGCGCGATGTGAGCACCCGCGAGAAGGTTTTGTCAAGCCTGCGGAGACTGGCCGCCGTCGTGGCCTGCTCGTCAGACTCGTTCGTGGGCCTGTCGACCGATGGGCTGATCACGGATTGGAACGGCGGCGCCGAGCGCATGTATGGATACACTCGGGACGAAGTGCTGGGAAAACCCATGACGCTGCTGATGCTTCCCGAGCGCACGGATGAGGCTTTGGATATTTTCCGCCGCGTTCTGCAAGGTGACGATATCCGCAACAGGGAAACTGTGCTGATCCGCAAGGACGGCACCCTGATCGATGTCGCCGTTACCACTTCGGCGACGAAAGACGCAGACGGCAAAGTGACGGGCATCTCGACCATCGCTCACGACGTCAGTGATCGCAAGCACCTTGAGCGCCACGTGCTAGAGATTGCCGATCACGAGCGGCAGCGTATCGGTCAAGATTTGCACGATGACCTCGGTCAAGAGTTGACTGGTATTGGACGGATGGTGAGCACTTTGGCCGCATCGCTCGCACAACGGGGTAACCCCGAGGCCCAGCTGGCCAGCAACATACAAGCCAGAATCAAGACTGCCGCCGAGCACGTCAGAAATATTTCCAGTGGATTGATTCCGGTGTCGATCGACGCGGGCGGATTGCCGGCGGCGCTGCAATCGCTGGCGGACAACGTCACGGAACAAGGGGCCTGTGCCTGCACGTTCGCATGCACAACACCAAACGTTCTGCAGGACAACGTGACAGCCAACGAGTTGTTCCGGATCGCGCAGGAAGCGGTGAACAACGCTGTCAAGCATGCGCGGGCCAATCATATTCGCATTGAATTGACCGCCAGCGCAAACTTGATTGTTCTGCGCATCAGCGATAACGGCCTCGGTATGCGGCTGCCTGACGCGCACGGTCGGGGGCTGGGGCTGCGCATCATGCGTTATCGGGCGGAACTGGTCGCCGCGCAATTGAAATTTGAAGATGCGCCGCAAGGCGGGCTGCTCATCACCTGCACAGTCCGTGCTGCGCCGCCGGCATGACGCGCAGGTTCGCGTCTGGTTGGCAAACAGCCGTCCGCCGATCGACTACGGACTAACAGTGCAGGTCACAATTGTGCCCCCCTTGGTGGCTCGTTCGATGGTCAATGTGGCGCGGATCAAGCGCGCGCGGTACTTCATGATCCGCAACCCCATGCCGCTCGACTCTTCGGGCGGATGCTGTAATCCAATGCCATCGTCGACCACGGTCAATACCAGATGCTCATTGGACGAAGCAAGGCCTACGTGAATTTGAATGGTGCGCGGTTCAGCATGACGCACGGCGTTGGTGACCGCTTCCTGGGCGATGCGATAAAGGTTCGTGACAGTCATGTCATCCAGGGGAGGGACCTCGACGTCGCACCGCACATCGCAAGCGACACCGTGCAACTGGTTCGTCTGATCGGCCAATCTTTGTAAAGCGGGAACCAGGCTCGCCGCGCTCAATTCGATGGGCAGCAATCCACGGCTAAGAACGCGGATTTGCCCTAGCGCCTGTGTTAATCCCTCGGCCACGCGATTGGCCAAGACCGCCTCAGGCAGCGATTTGGCGGTCAGGGCTTCGGCGAGTGTCCGTGCCATCAATCCCATGGCCGTCAGTCGCTGGCCGGTATCGTCATGCAGATCGTGACCTATGCGTTGCTGTTCAGCCGTCACGGCTGCGAGCAAATCCTGCTCCAATGCCTTGCGCTCGCTAATGTCGCGTACGAAGCCAGTGAAGAGTCGGCGGCCTTCACGGACTTCGCCAACGGCGAGATCGATCGGAAACGTCGTGCCGTCCTTGCGCCGTCCCATGACTTCCCGGCCCATGCCGATCACCCGCGTAATTCCGGTACGCAGGTAGTGGGCCAGATATCCGTCGTGCTCGTCGGCAAATGGGGCAGGCATGAGGACTGACACATTACGACCGATCACCTCGGCGGCCACATAGCCAAACAGTCGTTCCGCGGCGCGATTGAAGCTCTCGATGACGCCGGAGGCGTCAATCGTGACAATGCCATCCGCTGCCGTTTGCACGATGGAGTTCATGCGGGCCATCTGTTCACGAAGCAGCACCGCAACCTCTTTCATCTGCGTGACGTTCGTAAGAGTTACAACAACCCCTTCGACTTCGCCAGCCGGCGTGCGATAAGGCAGAATGCGGCGAATATACCACTGCTGGTCGTCAGATTGCACTTCCTTTTCTTCCGGTTCGTGCGTCAGCAGCACGCGCTTGGCTGCTTGCAACAGGTCATCGGCAGGGAACTTCCAAGAGATGTCGCTCATGGGCCGCCCGACGTCGCCGGCAATTAGATTTAGCAAGGTCGTCGCCGTGGGCGTGAAACGGTTGATCCGCATCTGCTTGTCTAAGAACACGGTGGCAATTTCGGTGCTCTCGATCAAGTTTGTCAAGTCATTGTTGAGCGCTTCCAGATCATGCATTTTTTCCAGCAGTTGACTATTGACGCTTGTCAACTCTTCATTGAGCGACTGCATCTCCTCCTGCGAAGTCTCCAGCTCTTCATTGGTAGCCTGCAGCTCCTCGTTCATCGACATGATTTCTTCATTCGACGCCAACAAGCTTTGCTGCGAGGCCTCTAGCACCTGGATATTGCCCTGCAAATCTTCCTTCGTCGCGCGCAGCTCGCATTCCAATTGCTGGATGATCTGCTCTTCGGCTGGTCCCGGCGGCACCGCGGGCCCGACGGCTTGGGCTAGCGCATCACTGAAACGGACGAGCAGGAATTTTTCGTCTTCCCGCGCGCTCTGCACCGGCGTTATCGTCACGGCGATCGGCACATACGTGCCTTCGCGTTTCATCTGCAGATCGACGACGTCAACCGGGGCGTTACTCGCGATGGCTTGATCGATGGCCGACCGCAGGCGGCTGCGCAGCCCGGGGCGAGCCATCATCGTGATGTCGAGCGTCGCCTCGCCCGCCGGCACATCAAGGTAGCGGTTCGTCGGGCCGAAAAAGTACAACACGTTGCGATTGCGGTCGATCAGCACGGCGGTGGGAGCGAGATCCTTCAGCAATTGCCGTTGCGTCACTTCGGCGAAATCCATGGGACGCTGAAGTTTCACATCGGGCGACACATGACGCAGGGCCGGCGATGCAAAGCCGGCGAAGACAGGGAATTCAATCGGCTCGGGGTGACTGAGGCCAAGGCGGCGATAGATGCGCCATTTTCTCGAGATCGTCGCGAACTGATGCGATTGCCGGCCGACCGTCTCCGACGAGCCCAAAAACAAGTATCCCGGGTCGTTGAGGCCAAAATGCAACAGTGTGAGAAGTTTCCTTTGCGCCTCTGGTTCGAGGTAGATCAAGAAGTTACGGCAACTGATCAGGTGCATTTTCGAAAAGGGAGAATCGGCAATCACGTTGTGACGGGCAAAGATAATGCACTCGCGCAGTGGTTTGTTGAGCTGGTAATTAGCGTCATCCACCTTCGAGAAAAAGCGGGCCAGCCGCTTCGTACCGACGTTGCGCACCAGGCTCTGATGATAGATCCCACGGCGGGCAACCTCGAGCGCGCCTTCATCGGCATCGGTGCCAAAGATTTGCAGCTTGCAGCTTTTCTGATTGGCCGCCAATTGCTCGAGCAAGAGCATCCCGATCGAAAAAGCTTCTTCGCCCGTCGAGCAGCAGGGGACCCACACGCGTAATACGGAATTAGGAGTCGCCGCGGCAACCATCGGGGCGATCACCTTCGCTTGCAGCACGCGAAAGGCCTCTTCGTCGCGAAAGAATCTCGTGACGCTGATTAACAGGTCGCGGGCGACTGCCTGCACTGCTTCGGGATGATTGTGCAGATAGGCCAGATAGTCGGCCGGGCGTTCGAAGTGTTCCAATCTCATGCGCCGCTCGAGTCGTCGCGTGAGCATGCGACGGCGGTAACTACTGAAATCGATTTTGGCCTGCGCCCATAAAAGCGATAACAATTCGTTCAAATGTTCGGAAATCGACGCGGACTCGGGGACTAGCTGAGCACCAACGTGGTAGCGGCTCTCCAAGAAGTTAACCAACGCGGCCGGTATCG
>CAMFLN010000007.1 GCA_945957305.1 uncultured Planctomycetaceae bacterium
GGATCGGATTGACGCGATTGCTGTCGAATACGACACCTGGCATTACGGCAAGAAGTCGATCGACTTGCGCACGCAGCTGGTCGTCAGTGGCAAGAAGCGGGTTTGCCGCAGCACCCATGGTCAGCTTGCGCCCGAGGAAGATCCGCAATCGTGGGAACAGTATCTCCTGGATGATGAATGGAATGTTTATGGCCCTTATGGACGCGTCTTCGAGGTGTCCCGGCAATTCGCGGGACCACCGTACACGGACAAGCTGACTGGCCATATGTTTTTCGAAGCGACCGGCTGGTGGCCGCATGGTGATCCGGCGCGGCCGTTGGTCTTCGCCGATGGACGCGAAAAGTTTTTATGCCGGGTTCTCGACGATCCCAACTACACGGTGCTCGCCATGCGCGAGAGCATCGACGGCGTCAGCTGTCATGTTGTCGAACGCGCAGGCTGGGATCGCTTGTGGATCGACATGACGCGGGGCGTGCTCCGCAAGCGCGAGTGTTTCGCCGGTCGCGTGGACGATCTGCGAGTCACCGTCTCCTTGCGAGATTATCGAGAAGTGGCGGAGGGAGTCTGGCTGCCGTTCGAAATCGAGCGTGAACATTTTGGAATGGATGTGCACACCGTTCACTCGGTCTCACGTTATCGTGTCAATGCGGAGGTTCCAGACAGCCTGTTTCAATTTGAACCGCCTCCGGGGACGTTGATCTACGATCGCGACGCAGATCAGCTACGGCAGGTGCCGGGTGGATTCGAATTCTTCGAAACATTGATCGGCCGAGCCGCGGATCAAGTGCGACAGCCGCGCGTCGCCGCGCAGCCCACGTCCACAAGCCGGATGTTTCTGCCCGCGGGCGCAGGATTTGTATTGGCCACGATTGTGGCCAATTGGCGGCGCGGAGCACGGCAACCGAATGGACCAAGGTCATTCTCGTGATTCATGGAACGCTACCGCCTGGAAATACTGTTCGTCCTGGCCGGCTTGCTTCTGCTTGGCCAGTTTGTTGTTCCGCGTCTGATACTCTGGTACAGCTCGCGCCGCTTCGATTGGCTCAACTGGCACTTACTCGCCGGCCTGCTGGCCGCAGGCTTGCTCTTGCTATTAGGTATCTGGATTCGCGAACAACGCCGCTAGGCCGGAACTGTCGAAACGCTTTTACGCTCATCGAGCTGCTGCTCGTCGTCGGCATCATCGGTTTGCTTCTGGCACTGGCGCTGCCCGCCGTGCAATCTTCGCGCGAAACGGCCCGCGATGTGCAATGTCGCAACAATCTCAGACAATATGGCATTGCGCTGACGAATTTCGAAAGTGCCAACGGCGTGTTCCCCGCCAGCGTGACAGCCACGGTGCAGGCGCTGCGTTCGCCCGATCAAAAATTGCGCATTCACAACTACATGCTGGAGCTGTTGCCCTTTTTCGAGGTGAGCAGGGCCCCCAATCCAGCGCTTGATTTTGTAGAGGGAGAGAACGCCGCGCTGATTGCTCAACCGCTGGGATTTGTGCTCTGCCCTTCATCCCCTGAGCGAGAGTTGACGACTCGCGCGACACTTTCTGCGGCTGGCTTGGCCTCTGCGTTGGGAGTGATTCCGGTAAATCCGACACTTGCGCAGTTGATCGCGCAATTGGGGGACGTGGGCGAGCGTGACTTCGACGCCGCGCCAGGGGATTACAGCGTGCCAGTGGCCGTGAGCCGGCAGGTCGCAGATGCCCTCGGTTATGCGAATGCGGCGACCGGTATCGCCGCCAAGCTGCCCTTGCCCGCCATGTTCCCGCTGCCGGTCGAAGAATTGCTGCGCATGACCCCCGCCGAACTGTCCGCCGCGCGCGGAAAATTGGAATGGAGTGTCCGGCCGAAAGCATCGACGATCGTGGACGGATTAAGTGCGACTCTGGCAGTGATCGAGGTCGCCGGCCGACCCGAGAGCTGGACCCGCTATAGCCGCTTACTGTCGAAGGAACCGGCCTATGGCGCCGGCTGGGCGGACCCATCAAGTGTCATCATTATTGACGCGGTCCAGCGCCCCCTCAAAGGACTGGTCTGCGGCGCCAACTCCGGCAAGCCTTACAGCTTTCATCCCGCCGGCGTCAATGTGACGCTCGCCGATGGACATGTCACGAGAATCGCGGAAGCAATTGACCCTCGCGCGCTGGTGGCGCTGATCACGCCCGCGGGCGGCGAAGTTGAGGCGGCCGCCCCATGAAAGGTGCCCTCGCGCTGTTCTGTGCTCCGATCGTTTCCGCGCTGTTGTTGGTCGCGGCGTTTCCTCCGTTCAATTGGCTCCCCTTGTTGTGGATTGGCCTCGTGCCGTTTGCCTTTGTCATTCGCGCGCGGGAGCATGCGTGGGCAGTTTACGCGGGCGTGGCCGTGGGATCGCTGACGTTCCATTTGGTCGGTCTCGACTGGCTAAGAACTTCGTACGGCGGCGCCGGCTTGTTCACCAGCTCAACTTTGCGTTTGGTGCTTTCGGCCGAGGTTGCCACGGCCTGCGCGATGGCTTCCTTCGCGATCATTCGCCTTGTCGCCTTGAGAACCCTGTGGCCCATGACGTTCTTGCTGCCGGTGTATTACGTCTCGTCGCAGTACACGACGTGGTGGGCGACAAAGATGGTCAGCGGCGCGCCGTTCCCCTGGCTGCAACTCGGCCTCCCTGCCATCGAGTACCGCTATTTCTCGCAAGTCGCAGACCTGGGGGGTGTGCCGCTTGTCTCCTTGTTGATCGCGGCCGTCAATGGCTCCGTGGCCGACGTCGCGCGATTGATGTACGAGCGTGGAGCGGGCTGTGCGACTTTACGGCCGGGGCGCGCCTGCTATCCCGCATTGCTGGTCGCCGCATTGATCATCGCCGCCAATTTGTACGGTGCGACGCGATTGCGCCGTCTCACGTTTCGTGCGGGCCCGCACATTGGCCTGATGCCTACGGCGATGCGTCCCTCGCTCGACGCCGAAACGCACGAAATCTCTCCGCCGATCGAGAAGCATGCCCCACGCGGCGCGGACATCCTTCTTTGGTCCGAGCGCGCTTTCAATCACATCATCGTCGACATTCCGGCGCAAGATCTCGACGATGCGCTTCTGGACATGCTACCCGTCGACCAGATCCTGGACGGCGCGGAAAAGCGCGCTTGGGAAGCCGTGGCTCGCAAGACGCGTACGATAAATTTCGTGGGTACCTCTCGACTGGCCGTGGGTGCGGATGGCGAGACTGCCTACTGCAATTCGCTAGCCTGCATTGACCCCGTGCACGGTTATACCGGTGCGTACGACAAGCATTTCCTGGTGCCCGTGACTGAACAGAATCCGTTCAGCCGCGGCTTCGACATCGACCACAGCCTGTTTACCCCCGGCAGCACGTGGCCGGTTTTCACTTGTGTCTGCGGAGCGGATGGCCAAGAATTTACTTGCGCCGCCGCGATTTGCTACGATGCCGCCTACGCAACGATGTTTCGCCAGAACAGGTACTCCCGGCCGCCGGATTTCTTTCTCATCTCGAGCGCCGAGTCCTTCGAGCCCACTGGCAGGTTGCAAGCAGCCATGCTACAGGCAGTGCGCTATCGGGCCATTGAGAGCCGGCGAGCCATTGTACGGAATGTCGCTGGCGGGCCATCGGGTACTATCGACCCGTCGGGGCAATACCTGAATGACGCCTTACCGTGGGACTTGACCGAGCCCGTACTGCTCAGCAATGTCACAGTCTCCTCGGCATTTTCCTATTATTCATTCTGTGGTGATTGGGTCCCCGTCTGCGCCCTGGCCATACTCTGCCTGCAGGGGGCGTCGCTGCTGCTAAAGCCTGCGTCGCGCTAGCCGGCAGCAGCTTTTCATGAACAGCGGGCCACCTTTTCTTGCCGTACAGCCACGGCCGACACGCCGCATTTTCTCGCGAGCTGGGCCTGGCATGCTATCGAAGCTTGCCGCGCGGCGTCCCTTTGAAATGTTTCACGGCATTCGTGACGACTAAGCTCGCCCGCTCCAAATCGCTAGGGGCCCAGACTTCGTCCAACAGCGCACCGGCAGGCCGCACGGTTCCCCCGCGCCTAAACCTGTCTGTGTCGCTCGGAAAAACAAGGGGCAACTCTCGCCATGCGCTTGCCGTTCGCGGCTGGCCGTCATTTGGCGTGGCTGGCTTACTTCGGGTCATGATGGCTGCAGCTAGAACACCCTCGCTTGTCGATGCCTGCCGCTCGTCGTGCCTCGTGTGACGCGGAAGCAAAATCCGTACCTGAGGTCTCCAGTCCGGGCACGCCTTTTGCTTCATGCGCTTTCGTCGACCGATCAGCGCGTGCGCACCGCTTTTTTTCCTGCTCTTTATCTCCCGGCCACAAGTTTTAAAATTATGCCCCAAGAACTTTCCCAGCCGCTGTGGGCAGACTACCCACTCCCGCGCTTCGGTACGCCTGACGCCTCTCGTGAATTCGACATTTTGATTGTGGGCGGCGGCATCACGGGGCTGTCGGCCGCCTATTTTTTCAAGAAGGCCGGTTATCAAGTTTGTGTCCTCGAGCGGGATCGTATAGGCAGTGGGGACACAGGGCACACGACAGCGCATCTGACGTGCGTTACCGACACGCGCTTAAGCCAACTCGTGAAAACTTTTGGCCGCGCGGGCGCCGCCTTGGCCTGGTATGGAGGCAATGCGGCGATCGATATCATCGAGCACATCGTCACCGAAGAAGCTATCGACTGCCAATTCCAACGCGTGCCTGCGTATTTGCACGCCTCGCTCACCGAGCAGCGGGAAGAGTCCGAGGAATTGCAGAGCGAGGCACAGCTGGCGCGGGAATTGGGCTTTGACGCGGACTTCGTTCCCGAGGTCCCGATCGTCCGCCGCCCGGGAATTCGCCTCGCGAATCAAGCGCTTTTTCATCCCCTGGCCTACCTAGCGGGCCTTGCGCGCTTCGTCGACGGAGATGGTTCAGCAATTTACGAACAGTGCGAAGCCAACGACACTGCCACTGATCCCTTGTCCGTGCGCTGCAACGACTATGAGCTGCGCGGCAAGTATCTGGTGATCGCGACCCACGTGCCGCTGATGGGAACTTCCGGTCTGCTCAAGGCCTCGGTCCTGCAAACCCGTCTATCGGCCTATTCGACTTATGTGGTCGGGGGCAGGACGCCTCGCGACATGCAATATCCCGTGAGCTTATGGGACACAAGCGATCCCTATTACTACCTCCGCATTGATCGCGATGGCGATGAGCAGCGGGTGATCTTCGGAGGGCTTGACCACAAGACCGGGCAGGAGACCGACAGTGAAGCACGCTATGCGAAACTGGCGCTACTTGTAAAGAACATTTTACCAGACGTCGAAATCGATCATCGCTGGTCTGGCCAGGTCATTAAAGCCAACGACGGTTTGCCGCTGATCGGAGAAACAGACAACCAGCAGTTCGTGGCCACAGGGTTCAATGGAAATGGCATCACCTTCGGCACGCTCGCGGGTTTAATGGCGCGGGATGCCTTCCTCGAAGTCGAAAACCCGTGGCGCGACCTGCTTTCGGTCGATCGCGTCAAGATTCGCGGTGGTGTCTGGGACTACCTGCGCGACAACCTGGATTACCCGTATTACTTGCTGGCCGACTTGTTGTCCAAGGGAGAACAGACCGCGCCCCGCGAGATTCGTCGCGGCGAAGGGGCCGTGATCACGCTCGACGGCCAGCGCGTCGCATGCTCGCGCGATGCCAATGGGGTGCTGCATCAATTGTCCCCGCGCTGCACCCATCTCGGCTGCATCGTCCGCTGGAACAGTACCGAGCAAAGTTGGGATTGCCCTTGCCACGGCTCGCGATTTCGTCCCACCGGCGAAGTCATCGCCGGCCCGGCCGAAACGCCGCTGCCCGCCGTCGACGTCGCCGCGACCGCCGATGGCAAATGACCAAGTGGGCATAACTAGCACTTGAATCTCACGCCATGCCAAGCCTCAGTTCTCACGCAGCTCCCCCTCGCGCTGGCGCCACGTCGGCCGAAACCGTAGCCGCGAAAAAAGCCGGCCTGCGCTATGGAGATGACTCGCGTCCGGGCATCCGACGCCAGCCGCACGGCGCACGCTTTGTCTACGTCGACGCGCATAATAAGACAATCAAGGATGCGCAAACTCTCGCGCGAATTCGCAGCCTGGTCATTCCGCCGGCGTGGAAAAACGTCTGGATCGCGCCGCGCGGCGATTGGCATTTGCAGGCCACGGGAAGAGATGCCAAAGGGCGCAAGCAGTATCGCTACCATCCGAAATGGCGCGAGGCGCGCGACAAGGACAAATATGCGAGCCTGATCAGTTTCGCCAAGGCGCTCCCCACGATTCGTCGTCGGGTAAGGCGAGATATGGCGCGCCGCGGCTTGCCCCGCGAGAAAGTGCTGGCCAGCGTCGTGCGCTTGCTCGAAACCACTTTGATCCGCGTGGGCAACGACGAATATGCTCGGCAGAATCACTCGTTCGGCCTGACCACGCTCGAGGACGGCCATGCCCAAGTGCGGGGCAAAAAAGTATGCTTCCGCTTCCGCGGCAAAAGCGGCGTCAAGCATGCCATTGAGTTAGAGTCTCCGACCCTCGCGCGCATTGTCAAACGTTGCCAAGACCTGCCCGGCCAACAGCTCTTTCAGTATGAAGACCAGCAGGGGGGCGTGCATGACCTCACGTCGACGGACGTCAACCAGTATTTGCGCGAAATCTCCGGTTCGGACATTAGCGCGAAGGACTTTCGCACCTGGGCCGGCACCGCCTTGGCCGCGCAAGCCCTCAAGGAGTTCGAGGCGTTCGACAGTAATGCCCGGGCGAAAAGAAACGTGACTCGCGCCATTGAACATGTCGCCTCGCGACTGGGGAACACCACCTCGGTGTGCCGTAAGTGCTACGTCCATCCGGCGGTGATTGACGCGTATATGGATCAGACTTTGCTCAAGACGTTGGAACATCGAGCCGCGTCGGTGCTCAAGCACCGCCTCAAGGAGCTCACCCCCGAGGAGGCGGCCGTCCTGGCACTCTTGCAATCGCATATTCGCCAGCGAGCCCACAGGAAGGCAACTCACTGACCGCGCGGGGGGCTCTTGCAGAGTGCTTGTGGCTTTGCTGGAGTAGCGTGGATCCGGCTCACGTATGATGAAGCAGCCACTCTCGGAACGAAGTACTTCCAAGCCAGGGATCTTTCCCTGGGTTTAACCCCTGCTCGTCCAAGGCCGCGCCGAAATACTTCGCTTGTGGATCGGCGATCACCTTCTTCGCACTTCCCGTCGCACTCAAAAGTTGCCGTATGAATTCCGCGATTGGTAGTGAGGCGGGTCCGGCGATTTCCACGATTCCATTCGCCGGCTCTGACAAGGCAAAATGTGCCAAGGCTTTGGCCACATCGTCGGCCGCGATAGGCTGCATGGGCGCCTGTGGTAGACGCAGCGTGTCGCCGGCTTCACTTTCGGCAATTGCACCCAGGAATTCAAAGAATTGGGTGGCCCGCACGATCGTAAACGGCACGCCGCTTGCGCGAATCAAGCTTTCCTGTGCAACTTTCGCCCGCATGTAGCCACTGTCGGGCAACCTGTCCGCGCCAACCACCGAGAGCGCGACATGGTGGCGAACCTGGGCGGCGCGTTCGGCCGTCACGAGATTGCGCGTTGATGCCGTGAAGAAATTCATCACAATCTCGTCGTCAAACGAGGGGGAGTTGGACACATCGACGACCACCGTCGTCCCGTGCAGCGCCTCGGCGAGCCCTGCGCCGGTGACGGAATTGACCCCGGAAGACGGAGACGCGGGCAAGACTTCGTGTCCCTTACTGCGCAAGATCGCTACTAGCTTTTTTCCGATAAGGCCGCTACCTCCGATCACAACGATTTTCATCTTGACTCCTCCTCATGTGAGAGCCTCTTGATTCTCGCAGCCCAACAGGACACGCTGCACTTTCGCGCGAGTCGCCTTACTTCGCTTCCGGAATCACGAGTTGCCCGGCATCGCGCGGATGGATGACCCAGGCCAGAACGCGCGTGGTCGCCTTTCCCGGGTTCTTCGACACTCGGTGCAGGCAGCCGTTCGGTTCGTAAAAGGTCTCGCCCGTTTTCAACACTTTGGCGGGCTCATCGTCGATCGCCCACTCGTACTCTCCCTCGAGCACGTACCCCAGCACAGGACCTGGATGGCGGTGCGACGCGCTGCTCTGCCCCGGCGCGAGGGTGACTTCCACCGCCGTCGCGGCCGACGGCTTACCCTCCACCTTCTCGATGATGTCGCGCTTGGCCAAAGGCTTCACGTTCCCATGTTGCTTGGGCTCATGTTGCGCAGCAGAGCCCATGCCGACGGCAACAGCCGCCGCAATAGCAGGCACAGCGAGGAAAAGCCGGCGGTTCATGTTGAACCTCCCGAAGATTGAGTGTTGGGGCGTCTGCAGTAGAGACGCACGGAACGGCCGAATTGTGACAAACGACCATTTATGGACGCTGTCACAGCCATTTTATCCGAGCCTTGAGGCGAACTCGCGAAGCATCGCGAACATTTGCCCAACTTCGGTTGTCGATTTACCCGCCCGCTGGAAGTTTTCACACAGGCAGCCCCGGAACAGGGCACGGAAGGTGCTTCGACACCTTTCTGACACTGTTGTCGGGCGAGATCCGCGGTCTGTCTGCGGCCTCTTCGCCACCGTGCCCCACCATGGCTATAACTACTGACGGAACGAGCAGAGAAGCCACAACTAGCTTGCGGGAGACTAGCTTGAGTCAGACCGAGGAGGCCGGCGAAATCGACCGCGCGGTTGCCATGCACGAGCGCATCGTGCTCGCGACGCTCGCCGCCGTACAGTTCATCACCATCGTCGACTTCATGGTCATTATGCCGCTGGGCCCGCAATTGATGCGCAGCCTACAGATCGGTCCGGCGCAGTTTGGACTCGTCGTTTCTTCCTATACGTTGGCCGGCGGAGTTGCGGGGCTCATCGCGTCGTCGCTTGTCGACCGCCTCGATCGCAAGGTGGCCTTCTTGGTGATCGATGCCGGCTTTCTGATTGGGACCTTGTTGTGCGGCCTCGCGCCGACCTACTACACGCTGGTCGTTGCGAGGCTGGCCACAGGAGCCTTCGGCGGAATCCTGGGCGGAATGGCGATGGCCATCATCGGCGACGTCTTTCCCGAGGAGCGCCGCGGTCGGGCTACCGGGGCGCTCATGTCAGGCTTTGCCTTGGCCTCGGTCCTGGGCGTTCCTTTCGGATTGTTTTTAGGAACGCGGCTGGGCTGGCACGCCCCCTTTATCTTATTGGCGGCGCTCGGTACTCCGATTCTGGTCGTGGCGGCCATGACATTGCCGCCGTTACGCGCGCACCTGCGGCCTGACACGGTCCACACGCATCCCTTGCGTGTCGTGGTCGACACCTTTGCGCAGCCGAATCATTTGAACGCCTTTGCCCTGGTCGTGGCGCTCATGTTCGCCGGCTTCGTAGTGTTTCCGTACGTCAGCCCCTTCCTGGTCAGCAATTTGCACATGGACGAGGAACAGTTGCCGCTGGTCTTTATCGCCGGCGGCTTTGTGACTTTGTTCTCGGCTCCGCTGATTGGACGCCTGGCCGATCGTTACGGCAAGCTGCGAGTCTTTCGCGTGATTGCTCCTGCGTCTGCCGTGCTGACCGTGGCTGTGACAAACTTGTCAACGGCTCCGGTCGCGATTGCGATCATGGCGGTCGCCGCGTTGATGGTGACCAATTCGGGCCGCATGATCGCCGCCATGGCGATGATCACCAGCAGCGTCGCGCCCGAGCGGCGCGGAGGTTTCCTGAGTGCCAACTCCTCGGTACAGCACCTGGCCCTGGCCTTTGGCGCCTACCTGGGCGGATTGATCGTCGTCGAGGGGAAAGACGGCACACTGCAGAACTTTCCCATCGTGGGGCTACTGTCAGCCGCCGCGTCGCTCTTGAGCCTGTGGCTGGCCGGCCGTATTCGTCCGCTCACGGCCGAGTCAGAGACCACCCCGACGCAGGCGATGGCCGCCGCGGCCGAGGCCATGTACGACGCGCCCGAGCCGCTTATGTGAGACGACCTGCGCGCGGACCAGGTGAGAATCAATCCGCGCGCGGGTGATGACATTCCGCGGCCCCCTGGGACAATAGCCAGGACACGAGGGCGCGCACGAGCTTCCGGTCAGCCGGCCAGTGGAACCATTTCAACAGTTTCCGGCAGGTGTGTACGGTCACCAGCGGCAGCTCGCTACCGTCCTTCCTCAGGGCGACGCCCATGACCGCCAACCCGCGACCGCGGCCGCAGAGAAACGATTGAAAGACGATCAAATCCGAACTCCACGCTTCGCACACGGGAGCGACGCGAAATCCGCCCCGTTCCACCAGTTCGGCCACGTCTTGGGGGACCTTCCCAGAAATGTTCAGGGCCACCGGCAATTCCTCGGAACGGAAAATCATAAGGTCATTCTAAAGCCTGATTTTTGCGATCGCGACTTTCGGCGCTTCCGGGTGGAAACGGCTCCCCAGACTGTGGTACGATGATTCCCGGTGCGGTTGGACCGCGGCCCATCATCGGGCCCCGACTGACCGCTACTTACGTCCCACCGAAAATGTCTCCGCCAGGACCTGCCATGCTTCGCGTCCTCGGTTCTCCGCGTGCACTCTGCGACGGCCTCACCCGCCGCGATTTGTTGCGCGTGGGAGGGCTGGGATTGGCTGGGATGGGACTAGCAGACTTGCTTCGCTGGCAAGCCGCGGCCGAAGTCAGTCCCGCGCCGCGGCCGCGTTCCTTCGGTCGGGCCAAGTCCATCATCTTGATCCATCTCTATGGTGCGCCCAGCCAGATCGAGTTCGTCGATCCCAAGCCCAACGCGCCGGTCGAGATCCGCGGCGAGCTAGGCTCCATTCCGTCGACGCTGCCCGGCTGCGACGTCTGCGAGTTGTTGCCTAACATGGCCAAGGTCATGGATCGCACCACGGTGCTCCGCTCGGTGACGCATCCCTATCCGTTGCACGGTGTAGCCTATGCGTTGACCGGGGTGCCGGCGATCGACGCGCCGATGGAACTCAGCCCGCGCGATCCGCGGCACTGGCCGTTCTTTGGTTCGGTTGTGGACTATGTCGAAGCCCAGCGGCAGCTCTCTTCCGGACCCAGTGCCAACGGCAAGCCGCGCGTGCCGAACAACATCGCTTTGCCCTTTCGCTTCAGCAGCCGCCGCGTGGGCGAGGTACCCCGCGCTGGCCCCTATGCCGCGTTTCTGGGCAACGAGTACAACCCTGTTTGGACTGACTTCGTTGGTTCGGCCACGAAAGGGTTGACCAAGACCCTGGCCCAGCAAAAGTTCGAAGAGAACGATCCCTATATCGGTCTGTCGCCGGACAGTCATTTCGTTGTTCCCTCGGCCACGGCATTGCAGGCCGAGATCACGCTCGACCGTTTGAATCAGCGGCGTTCGCTACTGCATCAACTGGACCAGGCCCGCGCGGATCTGAACGCCACGGCCAGCGGGCGGCAGTTCGATCGTTATCGAGAGATGACCTACACGCTGCTCGAGTCCGACGATCTGCGCAGCGCGCTCGACGTGCGACGCGAAACGGACGACGTCCGCGATATGTACGGCCGCACGTTGTTCGGCCAGGCCTGCCTGGCGGCGCGCCGCCTGGTCGAGGCGGGGAGCCGGATGGTCTCGGTTTTTTGGGACGAATATGGTCTCGCCGGCAGCGGTTGGGACACGCACTGGAACCACTATCCGCGGATGCGCAAGGAGCTGTGCCCCGGCCTGGACCTGGCCTGGTATGGGCTGATCACGGACTTGGATCGTCGCGGAATGTTGGACGATACACTCGTAGTCTGTACGAGCGAACATGGCCGCACGCCGCACATCGCCAATGTCGAAGGGGGCGGGCGCGATCATTGGTCGCGCGTTTATTCGGCCATGATGGCCGGCGGTGGAACGGCCCGCGGCCGCGTCGTCGGCGCCTCGGACAAGCATGGCGGTGACGTGGCTGACCATCCGGTCAGCCCCAAAGATATGCTGGCCACGATGTATCACCTGCTAGGTATCGATCACACCTCGATCGTGCATGATGCACAGGGGCGCCCGCTGCCCCTGGTCGACGGCGAGGTCATCTCCTCGGCTCTTGCCTGAGCGCTACGACGATCGAATCCGGCGTCGCAGAGGCATTTGCGGCCAAGATTTCTGTGATTTTAGGCGCACCTGGTAAATCAGGTTACTCTGCGCGGGGGCTAAACCGTCTGGCACTGCACTCGCGCGCGACCGCAAAGCTTGTTTCGCGCCGCTCCACAGCCCGGTGCCGCAGGACTGATTTCCGCGCGCAGTTTTGATTCGGCGCCGGTGTTTTTTTCGGTGCGCATCACGTCGACAAGAAACTGCTACTGGCCTGACAATCAGTTCATCGATGCGTTTGTCGCGCTCGAAATGATTTGCGCAAGCGCGCGATGATCGCTTCGCTGCTGCGCGCGGTCTGTGAGTTGTGAAGTCGCGCGAGATCGTGAATCGCGCGTGTTTGGCAAAACTGGGGTTGCACTTTTTGCAAGCCCCCCGTACAAATGGATGCATGTGGCAGTGGCGCTGGCAATGCTTCGGTGTTCAGGCGCTCGCTAATCAGACGTTTTTGATTCGAGGTGAGTCTCGGCCACATGTGAGGTCCGCTAGGAAGGATCTCGCACGAACTCACCAGCACCCTTAGTTAGGAGGACGTAAGAGTGGCCAAGAAGAAAGCTGCCAAGAAAGGTGCCAAGAAGAAGGCTGCCAAGAAGAAGACCGCCAAGAAGAAGTAGGTGGTCCGCGATCACCATCGAATCAGCTCTTGTTGACTCGATCGTGATTGTGTGAAGCTTAAAGCAACAACGGTGACGAGCCGCCCGCCTCTCCTGGCGGGCGGCTCTGTTTTTGCGCGGCCATATTCTCCTGCCGTTGCCGCTCCCTGGCCGCAAATCCCCGGCAAAAAGCACCCTTGGCACCGGCCAGGGCATTCCGCAGAAACGAAAAATTGCGCTCAAGTAGTGGCGCCGCCCGACGGCCTGACTAGCCAGGATAGCCCCTGAAGATCCGCGACCGGACAGTCGCGTCAGTATTTGCCCGTTTCGGCCGCGCGTAGGCTGGCCCGCATCATGATTTTTGCCGCTTCCAGAAACGCCACGAACCGTTCGTCCTTGGTCATGCCGTGGTGATAGCGGTAGTAGATCTGCTGCGCGATGACGGCCGTCTTGAACAATGCGTAGACGTAGTAAAACGCCATCTGCGAAGTGTCGCGCCCCGTTTTTTCAGCGTAGCGTGCCACCAGTTCCGCCCGGGTCATGCTCCCCGGCACGGTCGTGGGGGCCCAGCGAATGAGTTGCATCTCGCCGGGATCGTCGGCGTTGATCCAGTAGCAAATCGCCGTGCCCAGGTCCGACAGCGGATCGCCGAGCGTACACATTTCCCAATCCAGGACGCCGATGATGCGGGTGATATCGTCCGCGGCGACGATCGTGTTGTCGTACTTGTAGTCGTTGTGAATCAGCGACGCGCCGCTTTCAGCCGGCAGGTTTGCAGTCATCCAACGGCTGATCGGTTCGACCTCGGGGATGTCGTGCGTTTGCGAGCCGTAGTAGCGCTTGATCCAGCCTTCGACCTGGCGCTGCATATACCCGACCGGCTTGCCCAGGTCTCCGAGTCCGATTGCTTCGTAATCCAGCCCATGCAGCGCGGCCAAGGTATCGACGAACGATTCGCTGAGGCGGCGGGCGACAGGCGGAGAAAAATCGAGCCCCTCGGGCGGATCGCGGCGAATGATGACGCCGCGAATTCGCTTCATTAAATAAAACGGCGCACCCAGCACCTCGACGTCTTCGCAATAAAGCACCGGCTCGGGCGCCTGGGCGAAAGCCTTGTGCAGCTTCGAGAGCACGCGAAACTCTCGACCCATGTCGTGCGCAGCTTTGACCTTGCTGCCGAAGGGCGGGCGCCGCAGCACCAGGTCCAGATCGCCCCAGCGGACCGAGTAGGTCAGATTCGAATGGCCTGACGGAAATTGCTCGATCGCAAGCGGACCGGCGTTCTGGGATAAGTGCTCGCGCAAATAGGCTTCCAGCCGCGCGGGGTCAAGCTCTTCACCACTGCGGACGGCCCGCGTCTTATCGAGAAAATCGCTCACGCGAAAAGCTCCCAGAAACCTCGTTGTCGACTATGCAAACAAGTCTTCGCGGCCAGGGAGGGTCCCCCGGGCACCTGCGGTGCTGCGGCTAAACACCACCGCACTACTCAGGAAATTTTGACGCCGTAGCGTCCCAGGACCCGCTTGGCGACCACCATCTTGTGCACTTCATCGGCGCCGTCGTAGATCCGCGCGCCACGCTCGTTGCGCCAATAAGTGGCCAGCGGCGTGTCGCTGGTAATTCCCATCGCGCCATGAACTTGAATCGCCCGATCAATCACCTTCAGTAGCACGTCAGCGCAGAAAAACTTGATGCACGAGATTTCCTCGCGCGCTTCGGCCATGCCCTGGTTGTCGATCTTCCAGGCCGCTTCGAGCACCATCAAGCGCGCGGCGTTGATCTCGGCGCGGCTTTCGGCAATCCATTGCTGAATGATCTGCTGCGTTCCCAGCGGTTTGCCCGGCGCCAGCTCGCGCGTGGCGGCGCGCTGGCACATCAGGTCAAAGCTGCGCTCGCAAATACCCATCCACCGCATGCAATGGTGAATTCGTCCGGGGCCCAATCGTTCCTGGGCAATTGCAAAGCCGGCCCCCGGTTCCCCCAAAACGTTTTCCACGGGCACGCGGCAGTTTTCGTACACCACTTCGGCGTGGCTGTCGTAGTCGTCTCCTTCATGCCCGAACAGCGGCACGTTGCGCACAAACTTAAAACCGGGTGTATTGGTGGGCACGATGATCTGGCTGGCGCGCTTGTGCGGCGGCGCTTCGGGATTGGTCACGGCCATGACAATAGCAAAGGCCGCGCCATCGTAGCTGGACGTAAACCACTTGCGGCCGTTGATTACCCATTCGTTCCCCTCTTTGACGGCGGTGGTGTCCATCCACACCGGGTTCGAGCCCGGCCGCTCCGGCTCGGTCATCGAGAAACAGCTGCGAATTTCTCCTTCGACCAGTGGTCGCAGCCATTTCTTCTTTTGCTCGTCGGTGCCGAACTGGACCAGGATTTCCATATTCCCCGCATCGGGGGCCTGACAGTTGAATGAGTAGTGCCCCAGCGTGCTGCGGCCGAGCACTTCGCTGACCATGCCATGCTCGAGCAGGGTCAGCCCCAGCCCGCCATGTTCGCGCGAAATCTGCGGACACCACAGCCCAAGCTGTTTGACCTTCGCCCGCTTCTCGCGCAGTTGCGGCACCATCGCCTTGAAGCCGCGGTCGCGTGCCTCGGGTTCGAGCGGGTACAGTTCCTTTTCCACGAACTCGCGCACCCGCGCGAGGATATCTTGCATCTTGGGCGAAATACCAAAGTCCATCCGAGTCCCCCTTTAAACAGAAAACGCGTGCGGTTTGTTTCCGCCCCCTGCGCTCGAACATGTCACAATCGTCGCATTTCCTGCGGCGCTGTAAAGCGGTCGCCCGCGCAGCTTTTTAGCGATAGGTCAAATGTTCGACCGCGTCCAGGTGCGGAAAAGCGTTGTACCGGCTGAGCGTAAACCGCTCGCCCGAGAAAATAAACTCGCTGAAGGCGGCATTCCGCACCATCCAGGCC
>CAMFLN010000008.1 GCA_945957305.1 uncultured Planctomycetaceae bacterium
CAATCGGAAGCACGCCAATGGGACATTTGATCATCCTCGATACGGCGCCGGGCGAAGGGAACGGCGATATCTATTTCAAAGAGGCGTTCGGCGATTTCTACCACATCGCTGAGGGGATCGAGGAGTTCTTTTCGCTATTGAAAGATCAGCCCCCTTATTCGTGAGCGCCGTTCCACGACTTTTAGCCCCACAGCTAGAGCGAGAATGCAAAGTTCGCTTCAATGCCTGGTGATCCGCAATAGCCTGCCTCGTCCGTATCATCTTAGTTTGAGAGTGGGCCTGATGAGTCGTCCCCGGCACATCAGGTAGAAGATTCCGCCAAGCGCGGCGAGCAGCCATGTCGTGGGCTCGGGCACCGGTGTCAGCAGAAACCCGTGTGTGTCGCCATTGATCCAACCATAACCGACGATCTGTCCCAGGTTGTTGATGCCGTCGGCTTCGAGCAGTTCCCAACCCGAGTTGGGATCGATGAGCGTGTTCAGATCAACCATGCCCGTGGCGGCCGTGTGCAGAAACGCGTGTCCCCAGCCGCCGTTGCGGTAAGAGATACCAACGATCTGCCCCAGGTCGTTGATGCCGTGTCCTTCGCTGAACAAGTTCCAGGGGTCAGGCAGCACACCCAGGTCGTGCATCGTGCCATCGTAAAAGAACGCATGCTTGTTCATGGGCCAAGGGTCGTCGTTCTCGGCCCAGCCTGTGATTTGCCCAAGGTTGTTGATGCTGTTGCCTTGGCTGTAGGTTCCATCACTTCCCAGCGTGCCAAGATCGTGCAAGGTGCCGTCGTAGAAGAACGCGTGGCGTCCTTGGGGACCATCAGCGCTCCCCGTGATCTGGCCGGCGTCATTAATATCCGTGGCGTAGCTTTCCTCGCCGCCAGACGTTCCGAAAGTACCCAGGTCATGCATGGTGCCGTCGTACATAAAGGCATGCGGCGTAAGTTGCCCAGTAATTGATGCCGAGCCAACGACGACTCCACTGTTGTTGACGCTCATAGCTGAAGAGGACCAAGTTCCGCCCAGTGTGCCTAGCAGGTGCATTGTGCCATCGTAAGTAAACCCACGTGCTCCGTCGTTGCCATAGACCATGCCGGCCACGACCCCGCGATCGTTGATGCCGAAGCCCATGCTGAATTCATAGCCCTGCGAGCCGAGATCATGCATAGCGCCGTCCCACAGGAAGGCATTGTCCCCTCCACCAGCCAAGTCACTATGCCCCGTTGCTTGACCTCGGTTGTTCACATCGAATCCATTGCTGTAGATGCCACCGGGCAAGACACCGAGATCGGTCACGTTGTACGATGCCGCGGCAGCAACCTGTAACAAACAGTGCGCGCATAACGCTGCGCGCCATAACGGGGCAAGAATGGACAGCCCAAGACGCGGCGTCGAAGACATAGAGCTAAACCTCGCGGGCGGACGCGGGAAGTGGTCATCCCAAATATTGAAAAACGCACGATCCCATCACACGCGTCAATTGTCGACCGCAAAGTGTATGCCGTGGCGGTTTCATGTCGCTCGACGAATGCGGAACCCCAGCGGAGCATCCGCATGACAAACCGCTAGCGCTCGACAGCGCGCTGTTCAGCACGGTAGCGCGCTCTTTCGGCGCGCATAGGCGAACTGATTCTCCCGCAGTCGGTTATCATGTCATGCGGATTGACCGCGACGACATTCCGACCGAGCCAACTATGATGCGCGACTCAGCTGCGACATCGGACGAAATCGTGACGACCAAGGCTCTCTCGAGCCATCGACGCGTAAGCACATGGACGAAAATCGGCTTGGGAATCGTGCTCTTAGCCATCGCGCTGGCACTGGGCCGCAGTTTCGGCCATCACATCCCAGAGATCGAAGCCTGGATCGCCGACCTGGGGTCCTGGGGCTACGCCGCGTTCGCCGGCCTGGTCCTCGTGGGGACCTCGCTTTTTGTTCCTGATACTGTGTTTGCCCTCATCGCGGGGGCACTTTTCGGCGTTACCGCGGGCACGATGATCATGGCGGCCAGCAGCCTGGCAACCGCGGCGTTTGATTACGGGCTCGCGCGGCTGGCTTTGCAGTCCTCCGTGCGCAGATGGCTCGCCCGGCAGCCAAAACTGACGGCAATTGCCCGGGCTGTCGATCGCGAAGGGCTGCGTTTTCAGTTTCTGCTGCGGCTGACGCCCATCAATCCCGTAATGGTCAGTTACGTGCTCGGCGCCACAGGCACGCGGTTTATTCCCTTTCTCGTGGCTTGTCTGGGCATCGTTCCCAGCCTGTTCGTCGAGGTCTACTTCGGCTACGTCGCAAAACACGTAGCCCGCATTTCCGGAGGCGTCAGTGAGCATTCGCCCGCGCACAGTGCTCTGACCATTGCCGGGCTGGTCCTGTGCGTTGTGGTGCTTGTGTATGTCGTGCAGATTGCCCGCCGGGCATTGGCACAGGCGGAAGAGGAGGATTCGAAGCAGGCTGCGGACCAAGAAGCATGAGCTTGGCTGCTCATCCCGCTTGCCCAGGAACCCGCCAGCCTGTTGCGGACCCGAAGTCAGGTCAGCTGGCCCAGTTCGCGCGCCACGATCGACGAGCCAAGGGCGCAATCAATGACGCTGCGATTTCCGCCGCCGCGCGCCAGGCTAGTTGCTTGCGCCAGCCAGCAGGTCCCTGATCCAGGAGCTGGTGGCACTGTCGCTGACCGTTTTCCCCCGGCCATCCCCTAGTTGGGGACTGATACCGACCGCAAGAAAAGTTTCAATGATCGCGCGCTGCCCCCGCTTGGCAATTTCGTCGCCGCTGCCGCCGCGGCCGGTATTTTGCACGGCTAAATGAAACGGGGTCGAGCCGGCACGGTTTTTCGTCGTTGGATCGGCGCCGCGGTCGAGCAGGCATTCGACGGCCTTTGCGCAGCGAGTGCGCACGGCGCGATGCAGCGGCGTGGCGCCATTCTTGTCCTGCGCATTGATCTCGGCTCCGGCGTCAAGCAATCGTTGAATCGTCTTCACTTGGCGCCGTGAATCCCAGGCCGGGCCGCTCACATAGCCATCCGCGGCATAATGCAGCGGGGTGCTGTGGCGATGATTGCGCGCCGCATTCGGATCGGCTCCGGCGGCGAGCAGCCGCTTGACCATCTCGACACGATAACCGGCAGCGGCAAAATGCAGCGCCGTATCGCCAACGTAGAGCCAGTGGAAGATGCCTGACGTGTAGAGCGTGGCCTCGTTATTCGTGGCCAAGGCCAGTTCCCTGTCAGCGCGCAGCAGGGTCGCCACATGGGCGCGGTCATCGGCCAGGATGGCGGACAGCAATAATGTAAACGACTTGTTTTTCATACTCTGAGGCCTTCGGCCGCATTGTGCGCCACAATTTGGCAGTAGAATACCGCGAGATGTCAAACGCAACGCTGTCCGGCGCACGCGTGGGCCGGCAATCTCGACAGAGATCTCGGCAGCTACGCCCCCAGACAACTGATTCACTCTGTAGACCACTACGCGACCTTCGAGCGGAATAAAGGATATGACCGAATGGCATGCCGGGGACTATAGCCAGCAGTCGAGCTTGCAAAAGGCGATGGCCAACGAGCAGCTCAGCAAGTTGACGCTCCGCGGCGACGAGCATGTGCTCGACGTTGGCTGTGGCGAAGGAAAGATCACGGCTGTCGTTGCGGCGCGACTTGCCGCAGGCAAGGTGCTGGGCATTGACCCGTCGCGCGACATGATCGCCTTCGCCGCCCAGCATTTCGGCCCGCCGGCTTACTCCAATTTACGTTTCGACGTCGTCGATGTGCGGCGGATGCCGTATGTCGCGGAATTCGACCTGGTGCTGTCTTTCAATGCCTTGCACTGGGTGCCAGAGCAAGACGCGGCGCTCCAGTCGATCCGCGCCGCACTGAAGCCCGGCGGCGAGGCATTGTTGCGGTTTGTTCCTCAAGGAGAGCGGGAAAGCCTGGAAGATGTGATTGAGGAGATCCGCCGGCAAGACCATTGGTCGGAATATTTCATTGGTTTCCGCAAGCCGTACGCTCACTTCACGCCGGCTGAATATCGTCAGCTGGCCGTGCAGAATGGGCTGCGCGTGGTCCGCCTCGACGTCGAGGACAAAGCGTGGGATTTCCAAACTCGCGAGGCGTTCGCCTCGTTCGCCCGGGCGACGTTCGTCGAATGGACGCAACACCTGCCGCGCGAGCAGTGGGACACGTTTATCGCTGAGGTCTTGGAGCGGTATCAGCAAGTGGCTGCCGACGAACCCGCCGAAGCAAACACGTTCAAGTTTTATCAAATGGAAGTTATTCTGACGCCAGACGCCCACGCGCCGCACGGCTGAGAGTTGAGCTCAGGTAGATTGCGGCTTTCTTTGGTTCTCTGTTCCAGATCTTTGCCTGGCATGGTTGCGATCAATCGATTCCCGCTTCGCGAACTTTGGTTGGGTTGGCTCACCTTGTTGTTGGCCAGCTTCGTAGCTGGAGCTACGACAGAACTTTGGTGGCACAACGCAAAACTTGACCTGCGAATGATTTCCTGCCTGCTGTTGGCGATCGCCGCATGGGAGGCTTGGTGGAAGCTGCGCCGCGCGGCGGGGGCGCGTGCCATGCTGTGGATCGCCGTGGGAATGACTCTTGGTTTCTACGGCGATTCACACGTCGGCGACCGCCTGTGGTGGCCCTCTTTCCCTCAGAAGATCGTAGGCGGAATAGTTTTCTATGGACTGGGGCATTTGGCTTACGTCGCTGCCTGCGTGACGATACGACGTCGAGAGCGCCTGGCCGGCGGATGGCGCTGGTGGCTACCCGTCTTGACGTGGCAATTGTTAGCTCTCTTGGCGTGGGCAGCCGTGGCGTTGACTACTGATCGCGAGGCCGCGCTACGGGTGCCGACGCTGCTGTACACACTGCTCGTCGCCGCCACGCCCGGATTTGCCACCGCACTGGCTAGGCAGCGGCAAATCTACCGCTGGATGGCGGTGGGGGGAGCAATGTTTTTGGCCAGCGACATCCTGCTTGTCTGGCAACTTTTCCACCATTCCTTTGCGGGAATCGATGAGCTGACCTGGATCAACTATGGCGGGGGCGAGATGCTGATCGTCTACGGTGCTATCGCAGGCATATCCTCATTCGCAATGCGCGTCGAGGCAGAATCGTCGCAGGTGGCAGCGAAATTGGGATAAGCCCCGTGGGCAATGCGCAAGGAAATCTGCTCATCGCTCCTCTTCGTCGGCAATAAGTGGCCGGCGCAATCCGGGGCGGGTAGAATCGGGGCAGCCTGCCGTTTGCCCCGCGTTTCTTCCGCCGCCCGCCGCTGGGGAGTCATCATGGCTTACCGTACCGCGTTTCTTGCCGCGCTTGTGTTGAGTTGGGCGCACCTGTGTCAGGCCGACGAGCCGCCAGCTGTGCCTGCGACAATCCCGCTCGCCACGGGCGAGCAGATTCACCAAACCGTTGATCGCGCCATCGGTTATCTCCAAAAAGAGAGTGCGCAATGGTTAAACACGCGCGGCTGTGCCGCTTGCCATCATTTGCCCATGCCGCTGTGGGCACTCACCGTGGCTGAGCAGCAGGGGTACTCGATCGACAAGCAATACCTGGCCGCCACGTTCGAGAAACTGCTCGGCAGCAAGGAAAAGCTGCAGGCCGCGAAAGTGCTCAACGATCCGGCGGCTCCTGCCGATCCACGCCCGCAAGGAAGGGGCCTGAACATGGGCGTGCCGTTTCTGGCCGTCGCTGCACGAGCTTTGCCCGCGCTAGAACCTGGACAGAAAGAAGCCTTGAAACTGATGGCCGAAGAGATCGTCAACAAGCAGCAGCCGGATGGTTCGTGGGAATTCTTCGCAGGTCTGCGGCGCCCGCCAATCAACGAAAGCCAGACCACTGATGCCGCCTGGATCATCATGGCTTTGGCCGACGAGGCTGGCCCCGATGCGCCCGAGGCGGTCAGAACCGCGCTGACGAAAGCGCTCGCCTGGTACGAAAATGCCCGGCCCGCCGAACTGCACCAGGACCACGTGCTGAAGGTGCTGCTGGAGGCTCGCGCCGGTCAATCGCGTGACAGGTTGCAAGAAACCATCGACGAATTGCTCGCGCTGCAGCGCACCGACGGGGGCTGGAGCCAGACGGTGCCCGAGCCGCGGAGCGACGCGTTTGCGACAGGGCAAACGCTTTACGCTCTGGCGATTTTCGGTTACACGGCCGAGCAACCGGCGATCAAGCGCGCGATCGATTTTCTGGTCGCCACGCAAGCGGCCGATGGCAGTTGGCCGATGATCTCGCGTTCGACTCCCGATGGCTCGCCCGGCAGCGCAAAACTGCTCTCACCCATCGTGTGCGCGGCCAGTTCCTGGGCGACGCTGGGGCTGGCGCAACTGGTGCCACAGGGAAATTAGGCTGCGATAAGGCGACACTCGCCCAATCCCGTCATGGTCAGTCGTGGCGTTCCTATTCGCCCATCACGTAGGCGAACATCAACGGCGCCACGATCGACGCGTCGGAGTTGATCATGAACTTTGGCGCGTCGCGATCGAGTTTCCACCAGGTGATCTTTTCGTTGGGCACCGCGCCCGAATACGAGCCGAACGAGGTGGTCGAATCCGAGATCTGGCAGAAGTAGCTCCACAGGCTGACGTCTTTTTCCAGGTCCTGGATGATCAAGGGAACCGCGCAAATCGCGAAGTCGCCAGCGATACCGCCGCCGATCTGGAAAAACCCGATCTGCGATTTCTCGACCGTCTCCAGGTACCAGCGGACTAAGTGCTCCATTTGGGCCGTGCCACTTTTGATGACGTTGTGGCTCTTGACGCGCCCTTCGAGCACGCGGGCGGCAAAGATATTGCCCAGCGTCGAATCTTCGAAGCCCGGCGTGTAGATCGGGATCTTCATGTCGTAGGCGGCCCAGACCCAGGAGTGTTCCTTGGGAATGTGCCGCACCTTTTCGAGCACGCCGTCCTTGATCAGACGATAGAAGTATTCGTACGAGAAGTACGATTCTCCCTTCTCGCCGGCCTCGCTCCAGTATTCGAGCAGCTTGCCTTCGATGTGACGAATGACCGTTTCCGGGATGCAGGTGTCGGTAACCCGATTGAAGCCGCGATCACGCAAATCGACCTCGTCGTCGGGCGAAAGGTCGCGATAATGCGGCACCATGCAATAGTCTTTGTGTGCCACCAGGTTGAAGATGTCCTCTTCGAAATTGGCGGCGGTGCAGGAGATGGCGTGTATCTTGCCGGCACGAATCATCTTGGCGAGCGAGATGCCCAATTCGGCAGTGCTCATCGCTCCGGCCATGGCGAGAAACATCTTGCCGCCGTCGTCGAGATGCTTCTTCCAGGCTTTTGACGCGTCGACGGTTTCGCGCGCGTTGAAGTGCCGGAAGTGATGATCCATGAATTGCGAAATTGACATGCCAATACGACTCCCATGGTGCCGCTGACGAAGGCGCCGTATGGCGCACGAATTGCCGGCGCGCGGCAACCGCTTCGGTCAGACTGTGAACAATCGATTGTTATTACCGCTTCCCGGCGCGAGACGTTTAACACGCGGCGGGAATCTCGCGGTCGGCGTCGCGCTTAACGGACGCTCATTTCGCAGCTCACGCCGCCGGCGGCGGGCAGATAGCCGCGGCGAACGTAATCCATCACCATGCGGTGGGCGCTAAAGCGCCACGCCAGCGATCCGATGGAGTTCATCATGCGACGGATCCACAACCGCGGCAGACCGTCGACGTCGCGATCATAGTACAGGGGAATGACCTGTTCTTCGAGCACGCGGTACAAGTCGTCGGCGTCGCGGCGGTCGTTGATCTCGTCAGAGACGTGGCTGCTGCCGGTCCCGATCGCGAATCCGTTCGAGCCATCGTACGCCTCGGCCCACCAGCCGTCGAGGACCGACAGGTTCAATCCGCCGTTGAGCACAGCCTTTTGGCCACTCGTGCCCGAGGCTTCCAGCGGACGGCGGGGATTGTTGAGCCACACGTCCACCCCCTGCACCAGATGCCGACAGACGTTGATGTCGTAATCCTCGATAAACGCCACGCGCGAGGCGAACCGCTCGTCGTGCCGGAGGTTGGCGATCTTCTTGATCAATTGCTTGCCCGGCTCGTCGGCCGGGTGGGCCTTGCCGGCGAAGACGATCTGGATCGGCCGCTCGGCATCGTTGATCAAATCGTAGAACCGATCGACGTCGGTCAGGATCAAGTCCGCCCGCTTATACGTGGCGAAACGCCGGGCAAACCCGATCGTCAGGACGTTCGGGTCCAACATATTGCGCGCCATTTCGATCGACTCATCCGATTCACCCCGCCGGCGGCGTTGCCGGCTGACGCGTCGACGTACGAACGACAACAGCAGGTTCTTCAGCGTGTGGTGGATTTCCCACAACTCGCCCGGATCGACATTGCGAATTTCCTGCCACACCTCGGGCTCGCCCATGCGGAGGAACCAGTTGACCGGAAACTTGCGGTCGTAAAGCTGTTGCATCTGCCACGCCAACCAGCTGCGCACGTGCACGCCATTGGTGATATGGCCGATGGGGATCTCTTCTTCGACACGCCACGGCCAGAGGTGCGCCCACATGCGGCGCGACACGTGCCCGTGCAGAGCACTGACGGCATTGGCACGTCGCGAAAGCTTGAGTGCGAGGACTGTCATGCAGAACGTTTCGGCTTCGTTCTGCGGCTCGACGCGCCCCAGGCCCATCAACTGCTGGAAGGAAATGCCCAGGCTGTCGCGCAGCGGGCCCAAGTGCTCTTCGATCAGGCCGCCGTCAAAACGATCGTGGCCGGCCGGGACGGGTGTGTGCGTAGTAAAGACTGTGTGTTGCGCCACGTCTCGCAGCGCTTCATCGAAGGTCAGCCCGTCGGTTTCCATCATTTCGCGAATGGCTTCGAGCCCGGCAAATGAGCTGTGGCCTTCGTTCAAATGGTAGACACCAGGGCGAATACCCAAGGCGCGCAAAACGCGCACGCCGCCGACCCCCAGCACCAATTCCTGGCGAATGCGGGTGCGATGGTCGCCTCCGTATAGACGGCTGGTCAGCTCACGATCCTCGGGCCGATTCCCTTCCACGTCGCAATCGAGCAAATACAATTTCACGCGGCCGACATGCATCAGCCAAACTTTGGCCAACAACTGCCCGGCGCGGGTATCGATCGAAACTGTGATCGGCTTGCCGTGCTTGTCGACGGCCGGCCGCATGGGCAGGTTCTCGACCTTGGTGTCGAGGTACTCTTCGACCTGGTAGCCATTGGCGTCAAGCTGTTGCTTGAAATAGCCTTGATCGTAAAACAGCCCAATGGCGACGAACGGCACGCTCAGGTCGCTGGCACTTTTGACATGGTCGCCGGACAACACTCCCAGGCCGCCCGAGTAGATGGGCACTGATTCATGAATGCCAAATTCGGCCGAGAAGTAGGCCACCGGCTTGGCCCCGAGCACACCAGTGTGCGTCGCAGCCCAGGGATTTTGCGTGGCCAGGTATTCCTTCAAGCGGCGGTACGCTTGATTGATGCGGCTGTGCAGCACCAATTCGTTCGCACGCGCTTCGAGCCGCTCGGGCGTGAACTCGGACAAAAGCGCAATTGGGTTATGATCCAATTGACGCCAGCGGATGGGGTCCAGATCGCGGTACAATTCCACGACCTCGGGATGCCAGCTCCACCACAAATTATTGGCCAGGGCCAAGAGCTTGTCGTAGATCGACTCGAACTCGACGCCCCCCTTGGAGAGGCCTTCCAACGCTTTATTGGGTGCGACTTCAGTCCGGCTCATGTGTATTGATCCTTCAACCGCGGACAAATCCCTTTAGCCTTACACCGCCCACAAAGTGGCTGATTCTAGCAAGTTGCGCCGCGTATAGCGACCCCATTGCTAGCCCGGCGGAGCATGCCGCATACAGTTGTAGCAACTCAATGGTTTTAACATGGGCGGCTGCGGCGCTGCGGCTAAACGTCGAAATTACGCTGACCGGCTGATCACGATTCAAATCAATTTCTCAGGAAATTCTCACGATGGCCAATGTCCAGCCCCTGCGCTCGCCCGACGATCCGGCGCTCGATGATTTATGCCGCGAACTGGCAGCCAGAACTGATGCCCAGGACGTCTCGGGCGCATGGCCGGCCGAACAGTTACAGCTGCTGGGAAAATTTGGCGTTTACGAATGGTTTCTGCCCCGAGAATGGGGAGGGCAGGAGTGGAGCGGCGCGGACTGCATTCGTGGTTATCTGCGGCTGAGCGAAGCATGCCTGGCCACCACCTTTATCCTCACACAGCGGACCGGCGCCTGCCAACGCATCGCCGACGGTGACAGCCCACGCAAGTCAGAACTTCTGCCACGATTGGTGACGGGCGAGTCTTTCGCCACGGTCGGCATTTCGCACCTGACGACCAGTCGGCGCCACTTAGCGCGCCCTGCCCTGGAAGCCGAAGAAACAGCAAACGGTTTTACGCTCCACGGCTTCAGCCCGTGGGTGACCGGCGGATTGCACGCCGAGACAATAGTGACTGGCGCGACGCTGGCCGATGGCCGGCAGATCCTGGCCGCTGTTCCCACCGACCTCCCTGGCGTCTCGTCCGATCCTCCGCAGGAATTGGTCGGACTCTCGTCCAGCCACACCGGCGCGGTCCGTTTCGACAAAGTGTTGGTCGAGCGCGACTGGCTGCTGGCAGGCCCGATCGAAAACGTCATGGCCAGCGGCATCGGCGGTAACACCGGCGGCTTGCAAACCTCGACGCTGGCACTGGGCCTGGCGCGCAGCGCTATTCGTTACCTCTCTATCGAAGCCGAGAAACGGGACGAGTTGCGCGAGCCGGCCCAAGCGCTGGCTCGCGATGCGGAAACCGCTGTCGAAGACCTGCTCTCCCTGGCAGGTGGGCGGGAAAGTTGCACCCCACAGGACCTGCGCTACCGCGCGAACAGCCTGGCATTGCGTGCGTCTCAGGCGGCGCTGACCGCTGCCAAAGGAGCGGGCTATGTCGCCGGACATCCGGCCGGACGCTGGTGCCGCGAGGCGTTGTTCTTCCTCGTCTGGAGCTGCCCACAGCCGGTGGCCAACGCCGCCCTCTGCAACCTGGCAGGGTTGGGGGATTAACGAAGGGCGTGATATTGCGCGATCGCGCCTTTGTTGCGCAGGGTGGCACGGACAACTCGTTGTCCGTAGGCGCCTTGCTGATTCCAAGTCTTCGGCGACTCGAAAGCGAGTTGCTGTGCCGCGGCTTAACCGCCGAGCGACATAAGATCTTCGGTGATGTACCGCATGATATCGCGGACCGAGATGATGCCGGTGACCGTGCCGTCGGCCGCCATGACCGGCAGATGGCGGTAACCGCCGATGTCCATTTTGTGGAGCGCGAATGCGATCGGTGCGTCGGCGTCGATCGTCTCCGGACCGGCGGTCATGAAATCACGCACCGGCCGCGCGGCCAGCGCCGCGAATTCGGTGTTCAAGCGCAACAGTGCGTCACGCTCGGTAAAGATACCCACCATCTGGCCCGAGTCCTGCACCACGACACAGCCGATAGCGCGTTTCACCATCAGTTGCAGCACGTCGCGAACCGGCGTGGTTCCATCGACTGACAACGGCGGCCGCGGACCGAGCATGTGGACTCGATCCTTGATCAAGCTATGGGCGACGCGAGACGAAGTGCGCGGTTTGCTCAGAAAGCCTAGCGGCTGCTGACACTCTTCGCACTCGTCAACGCCGTCGATGTTCTCTTCTTTGCAAAACGGGCAGATCACCATGGTCGTCGGTTCCGCCGTCGTCAGTAGAAATTGTGGTTAGCTCACCGTCCAAGTGTCGCCGGACATGAACAACTTCTCCAGGTCGCCATCGCCTTTGGCCTTCTTGGCGTCGACGATCTGCGCGTTGAGCAAATTGTCGTACCGCGGGCGATCGACGGCGCGGAACACGCCGATCGGCTCGGGGAATTCCGGATAGCTCATGCGGCTGAGCAAGTAGGCCAGGCTCGGCTCGGGCGTCTGCTCGTCATGGAACAGCAGGTCGTCTTCGGAAATGCCCTTGCCCAACTCGACGACCTCGGGATTCATGCCGTTGAGGCGAATCCCCTTGTCGCGGTTCTTGCCGAAGATCAGCGGCTTGCCGTGTTCGAGCTCGATCGTCGTGTCGGCCTTGGTCTCGCGATCGGTCGCGTAGTTGTACGCGCCGTCGTTGAAGACATTGCAGTTCTGATAGACCTCGACGAACGACGTGCCGCGGTGCTCAGCGGCACGCTTGAGAACGGCGCCCAAGTGCTTGATGTTGGTATCGATCGAACGGGCGACGAACGTTCCCTCGCAGCCGATGGCGATCGATAGCGGGTGCAAGGGATTGTCGATGGCCCCCATCGGGGTGCTTTTGGTCACCTTACCCAAAGGCGAGGTAGGGCTGTATTGCCCCTTGGTCAGACCATAAATGCGGTTGTTGAACAGGATGATGTTGATATCCAGGTTGCGGCGGATGGCATGCATCAGGTGATTGCCGCCAATGCTCAAACCGTCGCCGTCGCCGGTGATGACCCACACCATCAGGTCGGGGCGCGCGGCTTTCAGCCCTGTGGCCACGGCCGGGGCGCGACCGTGAATCGAGTGAATGCCGTAGGTGTTCATGTAATACGGAAACCGGCTGGAGCAGCCGATGCCCGAGACGAACACCATCTTCTCGCGCGGCACGCCCAGCGAAGGAAGCACCTTCTTCATCTGGGCGAGAATCGAATAGTCGCCGCAGCCAGGACACCAGCGGACGTCCTGGTCGCTGGCAAAATCGTTAGCCGTCAACACGGGCAGGGAAGTCGATGTATCAGTGCTCATTGCAAGAATGACCTAAGCCAAAAGTTCGTTGATTTTGTTGACCAGTTCGTAAACGCTGAAGGGCTTGCCCTGGACCTTGTTCAGGCCCACGGCGTCGACCAGGTATTCGCCCCGAATCAAGAGCCGTAGTTGGCCCTTGTTGAGTTCGGGGATGAGCACCTTGTCGTAATTGCCCATAAGTTCGGCAAGATTCGCGGGGAACGGATTCAAATAGCGGAGGTGGGCATGCGCCACCGAGCCTCCCTTTTCCTGCACGTCGCGCACTGCCGTGGCGCACGCACCGTATGTTCCGCCCCAAGAGAGCACGAGCAACTTGCCCCGTGCCGGTCCCATAACGGTTTGTTGTGGAATATCGAGCGCGATATTCGCGACTTTCTTGGCCCGCAAGTCGACCATGTGCTGGTGGTTGGCCGGCTCGTAGTTGACGTTGCCGGTGATGTCCTGCTTTTCCAATCCGCCGATGCGGTGCATCAAACCGGCGGTGCCGGGCAGCGCCCAAGGTCGTGCGAGACGTTCATCGCGAGCATAGGGATGAAAGACTTCGCCTTCGGCCACCGGGCCGGGGTGCTTGACCTCGATGGGCTCGAGCGCTTTCAGGTCCGGCACCTTCCACGGCTCAGAGCCGTTGGCGATATAGCCGTCGGTCAGCAGAAACACCGGGGTCATGTAGCGGACCGCGATGCGCCAGGCTTCTTGCACCGCGTCAAAGCAATCGGCCGGGCTGCGGGCGGCGATGACCGGGACAGGGCATTCGCCGTTACGTCCGCAAATAGCTTGCAGCAAGTCGGCCTGCTCAGTTTTCGTGGGCAGCCCCGTGCTCGGTCCGCCGCGCTGCACGTTGATGATCAACAGCGGCAATTCCGTCATCACGGCCAGGCCGATCGCTTCTTGCTTGAGCGCGATGCCCGGTCCGCTGGAAGTGGTAATCGCCATGGCGCCGCCAAAGCTGGCGCCGATCGCCGAGGTCACGGCCGCGATCTCGTCCTCGGCCTGGAACGTGCGCACGCCGAAATTCTTGTGCTTGGCCAACTCGTGCAGAATGTCGCTGGCCGGCGTAATGGGATAGCTGCCGAGGAACAGTTCGCACTTGCTGCGTTTGGCCGCCGTGATCAATCCGTAGGCCGTGGCCTCGTTCCCCATGATGTTGCGGTACAGGCCCGGCGTGAGCGTGGCCTTGTTCACGCGGAACTGGCTGGCAAAGGCCTCGGTCGTTTCGCCGTAGTTGTAGCCAGCCTTGAGGGCGCGGCGATTGGCTTCGGCGATCTCCGGTCGTTTGCCGAATTTGGCCTCGATATAACGCAAGGTCGGATCGAGCGAGCGATCGTAGAGCCAGAAAATCAGCCCCATCGCGTAGAAGTTGCGGCAACGATCCGCTTCCTTCATGCCCAGGCCAAGTTCTTCGACGGCCAGCCGCGTCAAGCGCGTGATCTCGACCGGAAAGACCTGGTAGGCACGCAGGCTGCCGTCTTCCAGCGGGCTTTCTTCATAGCCGGCCTGCTTCAAACCCTTTTCATCAAATGCGTCCTTATTGACGACCAGGATTCCGCCCGACACCAGATCGACCAGGTTTGTCACCAAGGCGGCAGGATTGAACGCCACGAGTGCGTCGACTTGATCGCCCGGCGTGAAGATTTCCTTGCTGGCAAAGTGAATTTGGAAACCGCTGACTCCGGCCTTGGTGCCGCGCGGAGCACGGATTTCGGCCGGAAAGTCCGGAAACGTGGCAATGTCGTTTCCGGCCAGCGCCGAGGTGTTGGTGAACTGGGTGCCGGCCAATTGCATACCGTCGCCCGAGTCGCCGCAAAATCGCACCGTGGCGGCAACCAATTCCTTGACCGGCTTCGAGGTGTGCTTCGTCTCGCGAGGAGAAACTCCAGTGCTCGTGGCCATCGACTCGTCGTTCCTTAAAAAATGTTGGCAAACCGCGCTGGGACTGCCGTGGGTACAAATAAATTGTTCGTAGTCGCTTGTGCGGCGACCAATGCAAGTGCCGCGGAGGTCGTCTGTGGTCAGGGCCGCTGTGCCGTATGTTGCTGCCCGGCTTACGGCCCTTCTCTTTGCTGCAGGGTCTGATGCGGATGCGGGGGTAGGTTGTAAATCGTCTGGGGAAAATGCTGCACCAAGTAGTGGACAATGCCTGCCACGGTCACTTGGCCGACTGGCTTGCCGGCGTCGTCCACGATCGGCAGCCGGCGATACCCGCCGGTCGTCATCTTCTGTACGGCCGTGCCTAGCTTGTCGGCTGCGCGAACAGTCACCGGCCGGGGGGTCATCAGCTGGTCGATCGGCGTGGAGAGCGCTTCGCCGTGGGCCATGGCACGCAGTGAATCACGTTCCGAAAAAATCCCCACCAGCGCGCCATCGCGGCACACTAGCGCGCTCGACCGATTGCGCTCGCGGAGCAACACAAGGACGTCCTGGAGTGGCGTCCCGGGCTCAACGCATAGAGGCTCGACGGGGCCGGCGTGGTCCACCGATTCCGTCATCAAATTGAACTCGATGTCCACAGTCCGTACCTCGAACAGCAGACCGCTTTGTCCGCACGGGGGCGACAA